>CAYUYB010000189.1:0-5826 GCA_964449025.1 uncultured Desulfobacteraceae bacterium | reverse complement strand
AATGGCTTGAAACACCAAGGTAAAAACACGGAGCTTCTATTTCGACTTGGTGTCATGCTGGACAAGACAGGAGATAAGGAGGGCTCCATTCAGCAGATGAAGAAGGTACTGGAGATCGATCCTGAACACGCCGACTCTCTAAACTACATCGGCTATACCTACGCTGAAAAGGGCATAAAACTGGATGAGGCACTGGATTTAATTCAGAAGGCATTGGAAATCAAACCCAACAGCGGTTATATTATTGATAGTCTGGGATGGGTCTATTACCAGAAGGGATTCTATGACAAGGCGCTGGATTTTCTCAAAAAGGCCTTCTCCCTTCTTTCGCATGACCCGACCATTGCCGAGCACCTGGGAGATGCCTATTTCAAAAAGAATGAATATGAGAAATCACTGGAAATGTATCAGAAGGCCATCACCCTTGAGACCCAGTTTTATGATAGAATAATGGTTAAGATTGAGGAGGTTAAAAGGTTCCTTGAGCGATAGCACCCCGTCTTCTATCCTTACTCCTGCCCCGGCGTCTCCCTTAAAACGGGAGGGCTAGGGGCCGCATTATGAAATACCCGTCTGCAGTCAGATTGCCTTTCCTCATCCTAGCGATCTTTATCTCCCTTTATACTGGATGCGCCGCCCTCTACCATCCGGTTCCACCCGAACCTCGCCGTCCTGATGAGGCGGCGGAGCTTATTTCACGCATGCTGGATCAGGAGGACAGGATATCTTCATTCTATTCTCTGGGAACCGTCTTCCTAAAGGGATGGGTGTTCAAATCGGAAGCCGATATCCTGGTAGCCGCTACCAAGAAGCCCTTTAAGATGAAGATCGAGATCACTCACCCGTGGGGCATGCCCTTACTTCATATCCTTGTTGATAACCAAAGGATTGAGGCTCTTTCCTTCGAAGAAAAGAAGATCTACACAGGTAATCTAACGGCTGAAACCCTTTCGGACTTTTTACCCGGGAATTTCTGGGACCCCGTTCTTATCTGGTCGGTGTTAAGGGGGTATACTCCCATCGCCTCTTATGACGTAATAGGATTTTCAGGCACAAACAGGATCAGTCTAATGGATAAGAAGGGCGTGGAGATAGAGATAATAGAACTCTATCCTGGAGACTCCATGCCAAGACGCGCCTCTTTTCCGGGTAACTCTTGGTATATCTCCTTTTCGGAATTTAAGGAAAATGACGGGATTCATTACGCATCGGAGGTATCAGTGAACAACATAAAAGGAGGAACTGATCTGGTGCTTAATAGAAAAAAGATGGTCTTCAATAAACCCATCCCTGATCAGATATTTGTCCTTGAAAAACCGGTAACCTTTGATACTACGTGCATGGATTAACCCCGATACCGGGCATCCGTCTCTCTCTCCCCCTGGCCCCTTTCTTGCGCCTTCCCTGGCATATAAACAGGCGGCTGATGCGCCGATTGGCTATACAACCTTAAATCACTGTTTTTCTATATCGAACAGACTCTTCTGCCTGTCGTCCTCGCTGGGCATTGTGAGGTCGTCCTCCTCCTCGCCTCCCGAAATCCTGCCTTTCAAAAAATACCGGTCAAACATCCTGTTAAAATCCGTCCACGCCCCCTCCTTAATATCCTTTTCCATAAAACGCGCAAGTCCGTTCATCTTTGCGTCCAGGTCATCTATAAGGTGGAGGGCATAGGCCTCCAAAAATTTCGGCCTCTTGGGGGATCCGAATTCATGCTCGCCGTGGTGACTAAGTATAATATGTTTAAGCCTAAGGCAGGTCTCTTGGGGAAAATCCTTTATCCCTGACAGTTTTTCTTGGACCATCTCAATCCCTTGCACTAGATGCCCCAGGAGCCGTCCTTCGTCAGAGTAATCTATCTGTGAATCGTACTTAAACTCTCTTACCTTGCCTATATCATGGAGAAAGGCTCCGGCAATCATAAGGTCCTTGTCCAGTATTTGATAATAGTCGGCCACGCGTATGGACAGTTCACAGACGGAAAGGGTATGTTCCAGCAATCCACCTATGTAATTGTGGTGAAAGTTTTTGGCCGCGGGGGCCCTTTTAAAAAGTCCCGTAAAAATGCGGTCCGAAAGGAAACTTTCGGAAAGGCGCTTAAGATAAGGATCCTTTATCTTTTTGATGATCCTGCGGAGGGCCTCCATCATATCCTCTATTTCCCTAGGCGCGGACTCGAGAAAGAGGTCGGGGTCACTTTCCTCGGCCATCCTCAAAGTCGAAACTACAAGCTGAACCCGATTCTTATAAGAACCGGCGTGTGCTTCCACCTCCAGAATATCCCCTTCCTTGAAAAGGGATGACAACTCGGATGCATTTTCCCACACCCTGGCCTCCACATCGCCGGTTCGGTCGGACAGGGTGATAATGATGAAGGGCTCTCCATTCTTGGTCTGCCCCATAGTCTTTAATTTGACCAGATAAGAGCCACGGACATGTACATCCTCCTTAATGTCCTTTACCCATATATGGGGCATGTTAATTCTGCTCGCAGGTATCTCCCCTTTAGTCATCAAAGTTTCCTGCAGATCCTTTCCCTTCGGAAATCTTTAAGGCCCTCTCCCTGATCTTCTCCTCAGTCCATTCAGCAATATCTTCTATCTTCTCGGCCTTTGGCCCCATGTCATAAAAACCGGCGCTAAGTATGGCCTCAAAGGCAAGCGGGGCCGTATCCCCGGCATTGAACACATTGGTCAGGAGATCATAGACAAAATCCTCGACCCCCTTTGTCATCCTGTCACGGATCTCTTTTGGCTGGCCTAGCATCTTGTTCTCGAATGAAAGGTTGAGCTTTTTATAATTACCGCCCTTGATATCCTTTGATTTGGCGTATTCTGCCATCTCCTTCCACAGGGGCTCGGAAACTCCCTCTTCCGGCAACTTAACGAATTCACCCTGATCATCCAGGAAGGCATTCCCGAACTCGTTCACTTTAACGCCCCAGGTAATCATCTGAAGGGCGGTAGCCACATTGGCCTTGGTGGTGGCAGTCTCACTCGCTATCTGGCGTAACCTTTCAGAATTATTCCCTGAAGTCCCATGCTGGGCACCAGACACTTTATACCTGGCCAGCGCATGATGAATCTCCTTTGTTAATGGCACCTGTATGCCCTGATCACTCGCTTCGATACCATGCGTGGTCCCGTTATTCAGCGCGATCCAGTTCGGGAAGATCCCGTGGGCGTTCAGCCCCTGGATCAGAAAAAGCGCCTCTTCAACGGTGGAAAGGCCCTCTTTGCCCTTGATCTCACCGACCTCCGTTTCATACCCCGCCCATTCGGGCAGAAAGGGGTAAAGCTCTATATTGGCCAATAGGTTCTGGTCATCTGGCAGATGTGAGGCGTCAATCGCAATAGAGGTAATGCCCGCGTCAAACATGCTGGGGATCTCCACCTTTCCCGTCTCTACATCCTTGTCTCCCTTTATACTATAATGATCAGCATGGATGGCCACCGGGATGGTCAAACCGAGTTCATTGCATATATCATCTACAATTGCGGCAAGATTCCAGAAATTCACCGCGCAATATGCGTTCGCTCCCCCCTCTGATTTTGCGATCTCTATAATTACGGCGGCATTGGCCCTCTGTGCCGCCAAAAGTGCCCCCCGGATAACAAAACGGTTTCTTCCGTTTGCCGCTATTGTCATGGCCTTGCCTTTAGCTATCAGGGCACGGTCGATAACCTTCCCGCTTACCAGCAACGCCCTTGAATTAGGAAACAGTCTCCTCACATTGGGCGGGCGACCGATCTCAAGCGCCTTCTCAAAATCCTTTTTCATTTTATTCGCTCCCGTGGACATATCGTACCTCCGTAATGATTATTGAGCATTATTTTTGGTTAGCTTCTAGCTGCCAGCCACCAGCTATTACTTATTCTCCCTGGGCCCCTCGAACCCTTGAATCCTATATCTGTTATCTTGCGACTTAATCTATTTTTAAACAACAGCTTGCTGGCTGTCAAGAAACATGTTAAAGACACTCAACACTTATAAGTGGGTTTGCAGAAAAGATATGGACGAAAGAGACATTGAAAGGGGATATGCCGGTTTCCACAGGCAGCTCAATCATGTGCTCCGGGAAAGGGACGTAAAGAAATTCAAGGCATATGTGGCGAGGCATCCAAATCAGGCAGGCAAGCTCTCTCATTGCCTGGGGCTGAGTGATGAACTGGCTGAGGCGGAGATGTACAAGGCCGTATTAATCCGACCCGCGCTCAAGGACCTTCACCCAAAGGCGCTGAAATGGATCAAAGAAAGGGGTATTAAGCCACCCTCCCACAGGGCAAGGACCAGAGGGAGGAAAACAAAAACATAACTCTTTATTTATACCTTGCAAACCTGGATAAGTCTATATCCGCCTTCTCCTTAAGCCTTTCCAGCCAGCTATGATACATGATCTGTCTCTTTGAGGAAATAATTGATTCCGAGTAAAGTTGCTTCTCTTCCTGATATTTTCCCTTATCAACTCCCTGCATATCCTCCCACCTGATGACAAATATCCCTCCCCCACCTTCAAATACAGCATCCGGGTATCTATCGTTTCGGCTAAGCTTGAACGCCTCCTCCCTCAAACCTTGTATGCCTCCTATATTTTCAGGGTAATCCTGCCGTGTAAAGAAATCTGTCATCTCGGGCTGCATATCCATTTCTTCAGCTAGTTCATCCCAATCATTTCCCTGTCTTAGTTTTTCAAGATACCTCTCCGCCGCTGATTTTGCCTCCAGGGTCGCCAGATAAGCTTTATAATCCGCTTCCACCTGGTTGGCCGCCTCATCCATTTCAGGCAGGTACGAAGGCCTTCTCTCCGTTACCTGAATAATGTGGAAACTGTCACCAAATTCTATTACCTCGCTAATTTCCTTATCTTGAAGGGAGAAGATTAATCGCTTGAGTTTTTCATTCCCTTGAATATACGGGACGGGGTCTTCCTGGGAGAAATATTCCGTGCTGATAACAGGGATATCATTTTCCCCGGCATACTCAGCCAAATCTATACCATAGGGCATCCGATCTATAAGCGATAAGGCCCTTTCATGGGCAAGATCCTCGCTTTGATTCCCTATCAAAATGTCCGCGATCTGATCCCGAACCTCTTCAAGCCCCTTTATCCGCTCCTCTTTTATATCCTCCACTTTAATAATATGATATCCATAGGTGGTCTTTACAAGATCGCTGATCTGTCCCTTCTCCATATTAAACGCTGCTTCTTCAAACGACTCTACCATCTGACCTTCCGAAAAATAGCCGAGGTCACCGCCCTGTTCCTTCGTGGGGCCTTCGGAGTATTCCTTTGCCAGTTCTGAAAAATCCTGACCGCCGCGGGCCTTTTCAAGAACCGATAAGGCCTTTTCCTTTATCTTTTCCTCTTCATCGCCGGTAGTGCCCGACGGCACCCGAAAAAGGATATGCCTGGCCCTGACCTCCTTTTCCTGTTTGAACACAGAGGGGTTATCTTCATAATAATCCCGTATCTCCAGTTCATTTATCTCGACCCGGTCTCTGAAATCCTCAGGATGGATGACTATGTAGTCTATTCTGATTTGTTCGGGGATTCGGTATGCCTCTCTGTGTTTCCCAAAAAAATCCTTCATCAGAGAATAATCCACGTTTATTGAATCTTTGAAGTCCTCTCCCGAAAACCGGACAAAGCTTATCTTCACCTTCTCATTTAAATAGGTGTAATAATCCAGTATCTCCCGATCACTCACTACCAGAAAGGTGGTCAGGAACTGCATCAACTTTTCCTGCAGAAGTCCCAGGGAGATACTCTCCTCAAAATCCTCGGCACTCATCCTGTAGTTTGCGAGAAGCGCCCTGTATCTGTTA
>CAYUYB010000188.1:0-5828 GCA_964449025.1 uncultured Desulfobacteraceae bacterium | reverse complement strand
CGACCTTCGGGTTATGAGCCCGACGAGCTACCTGACTGCTCCACCCCGCGTCAATCTTTATTATTTACCAAGCGTAAATCTTTTAGTCAACCAAAATTAAGATAGGTAATACAACTCAAAGCAATTATCCAGAATTATCTGTGAAATCACTTCTTACCGCTCAAGACACACATCTGGTTTCCAGGGTTCCCTGACGATAAAATACTTGCTAGGACTCGGGAAGCTGAATGGTAAATGTGGTCCCCTTTCCGGCGTTATTCTCCACCCATATGTCCCCTTTGTGGGCCTCAATCAGTTTATAGGATATGGCGAGCCCAAGTCCTGATCCGCTCTCTCTCGTTGTATAAAAGGGTTCAAATATATTTTCGATATCTTCCTCTAAAATTCCCGTTCCTTCATCAATTATTCTGATCTCAACACCGTTTGGTATCCTTTCAGTCGAAACGATTATTGTCCCTCCATCCGGCATGGCTTCCAAACCGTTAGATATGACGTTAATAAAGACCTGCTTTAGTTTATCAGGATCGCAATTGAGGTCGTTGAGCTCATGGGAGAATAGGTTTTTAAACCTGTATTTCGGCTCGGAATAGACACCAGCCATAATCTTTAAGACATCCTGAATAACCAAATTAATATCGGCAGGTCTCTTTACAAGTTTGTATTCCTTTGTAAAATCCCCAAGATTGGCGACCAGTTTTTCAAGCCTTATCACCTCATCAAGCACCATTTCTATCTTTTTGATATCCTTTTCGTTAACCAGTTTCGGTTTTATCTGGCTGCTAAAACCCCCGATGATCATAAGAGGGTTTCTTATCTCATGCGCCACATGGGCCACCGCCTGTCCCACTGCTGCCAGACGAGCAGACTGAAGTATCTTAGCCTCCATCTGCTGCTGTCTCGAGATATCCCTGATAACGGCTGTAAAGGCGGATTCCCCGCCCACTTCCACCAAAGAAAAGCTAAGGTCGATTGGAAACACAGACCCATCTTTATTAACAGCGTTAAGGGAAACGGTTTTACCGATTAAACCCGATTCCTTTTTAGCAAGAAACCGTCGCACATACCTGTAATCGTTGCCATATCCTGGAGGTATAAGCATGCTGAGATCCTTGCCTATTACCTCATTGCTTGAATATCCGAATATCCTTTGCGCGGTGTTATTGAAAAAAATAATCCTGTTATTTTTGTCAATACTTATGATCGCTTCCGTCGCTGTATCGAGGATGGTCTTTAATCTCTTTTCGGAACGCTTTAGCTCCATGAGTAATTGCCCATACTCGGTCACATCCCTTGACACTTCAAGGAAATATCTTATGCCCGCTCCTTCTGTCTGGATCGGGTATATAATAATTATATATTCTTTGAGTGTACCATCCCCATCCTTAAATGAATAAGTGATCTTTTTAGCTTCATCAGTCCCCACCATGCCTTCAACAGGGCAAGTTTGACCGTTAGGAAAGCTGCAAGGTTTCTGTGACTGCCGTGTTATCTCATAACATTTTCTACCCACAACATCTTTTTTAATAAGCCCGTATCTATCTAAAAACGCCTTGTTGGCTTCTTTGATAAGGAAATCCTGGTTGACCACCATAATCTCTTCACTGACAGAATCGAATAATGACCTTAGAAAGACATTGGCCGCATTGAGTTTTTTTATCTCAACCTCCTTCTGGGCCAGCCTATTTTTAAGCCCTTGTATCTCTTGTTGAAATTCTATTCGCTCTCCGGTTTCCATGGTCCCATCCCTCGCCAGGCCTCATCGTCACGGCCTGGGGTGATACTTCTCATGGACCTGTTTCAGCCTTTCCCTGCTTACGTGGGTGTAGATTTGAGTAGTCGATATATCAGCGTGACCAAGCATCACTTGCACTGATCGCAGATCAGCCCCTCCTTCGAGGAGATGAGTAGCAAAAGAATGCCTCAATCTATGGGGTGTAATGTTCTTTTTTATGCCGGCCATAATACCATACTTCTTGATAATCTTCCAGAATCCCTGCCTGGATAAGGACCTTCCCCTCCGACTGACGAAGATACGGGACTGATTCTTTCCTTTTAACAACCCCGGGCGACCTTCAGAGATATATGTCCGCAAGGCTTCTCTAGCCTTTTCCCCCATTGGTATCATTCTCTCTTTGGTGCCTTTTCCCACGGTCCTGACATGACCAGCTTCAAGGTTGATATCGGTAAGATTCAACCCAATCAATTCCGATACTCTCAGGCCTGTTGCGTACAGCAATTCCAGCATAGCTCTGTCTCTCATGCCAAGTATGGTGGATTGATCCGGTTCGGCGAGGAGAAGATCAACCTCGCGCTGAGTTAATATCTGAGGAAGCCTGGACGGCAGCTTTATGGGTTCCAGAAGCCTAACGGGGCTGTCTTTGATGCTCCCCTCTGAAACCAGAAACCTGTAGAAGGTTTTGAGGGTTGAAAGGCACCTGGCTATGCTCCTCGCGGAAACCAAGGTATTTAAAAATCCGATATACTCCATGATATGGTCTCTTTTCACCTGGAGAGGCGAAACATCTTTATGTTCCAGAAATCTTAGGAACCCTGTCAGGTCGTGAGTATAAGATCGGATAGTATTATCAGCCAGCCCTCTTTCCACCCTCAGATGGTTGATAAATTGGTCTGCCAGAAGATCCGCCTCTATAGCCCCTGTCTCTGGCGATATCATGAGTTTACCTGCCCCTAATTTCCTTTAAAAATCCTTAAAAATCATAGAAATGGTTGTTTTTCGTGAGGATTCTTGGTCCATTTTCCTCTATAACAACCATCTCCTCAAGCCTGACCCCGCCCTTCCCGGGGATGTATATCCCTGGTTCCACGGTAACTACCATGCCTTTGAGTAGCTTTACCGGATCCCTGGGCGCGAGTCTCGGTGCTTCATGGGTGGCAAGGCCCACACCATGTCCAAGGGAATGGGTGAAATAGCCGCCGAATCCCTCATCTCTGATAATCTTTCTGGCGACGGAATCAGGTCGTTTACTAAGCACTCCCGGGAGAACCTGTTCTAAGGCCGCGAGCTGGGCCTTTCGGACCGTGCGATAGATCCTTTTAAACTCAGGGCCCGGTTCGCCTAGAAAGACGGTACGACTCATATCGCAGCAGTAACCATCCAATTTCAGGCCCACATCAAAGATAATAGGTTCCTTTGGACCTATCTTTCGGTTCGTGGGCACTGCGTGTGGAACGGCGCTGTTGGGACCGGAGGCCACAATAGGTGGAAAGGCCATTCCCTCCGCTCCCGACTCAAAGACAAGATTCTCTATCTCTCTGGCTATCTTTATCTCTGTCATTCCGGGCTTTAGGCCGAAGAGCACCTCGTTTAAGACCTCTGACATCATCATGGAGGAAGCTTCCATAGCTCTTATCTCGGTTTGATCTTTTACCACTCTCATATCTTCCACTATTCCGTTGAGAGGCACAAGGCGGGGAGGAGACGGCGTACCCTTAACCAATCCTTCAAGTTCTTTATAGGTCTTCCATGTTATATAATCCTCCTCAAAACCCAAGACCTTGGTCTTCAAACGCGCTAAAAGACGGGGCAACTCCCGGACAAGACGCTTATTAATAATAACAACCTCGGAACCAACGGCTTGCATCCTGGCATCGATTGTGTATCTGGCGTCCGTGACTAAAAGGGCCTTTGTCTGGCTGATAAACAGCGAGCCTGATGATTCGTTTATTTGAGGATCCGAAGCCTTGAATCCAGAGATGTATCTCCTGTTTTCAGGCTGAACAATCCATACGGTATCAGCTGAAATTCCGTTTAATTTGTACCTCAGTGAGGCGAGCCGTTTTTGGAAAGAGGATCTTCGCATATTTCACCATATTACATAAGGTTAAAAGATAATGGGAGAATACATGAGTTTATATAATAACAAATTGTTATATAAAGATAAATATGTCAAGTAGCACTATAATTATATAAGCCAGTCTAAATCTGAAAAGGAAGGAGCTAAGGTTTAGACCAATAGCACATTGCTATATATGAAATGAACTGCCATATTGCGGTCCTTGCCCCGGGCAGGAGAAGCCACGTCGGCAAGGTGAAAAAATTTTATTCGAGTAATAAAAAGAAGTCACCAAAGCGCTATTATGAAGAAATTTAGCTTGTGCATATTTCCGCTTGATATTATTCTTTTTGGGGCCTATTATAATATAAATGTAATTAGTGATCCTCATTGAATTTTTTCATCCAATTATTTTATAAAGATCAGCAGGGTTTTTTTATTCATAATTATAATCATGGATTCAAGGAGGACGAATCATGAAAAGAGCATTTGTTACTTTGGCTTTATGTTTTTTGGTACAAGGCTGTGTGTCAACAACACCAACAATGAAGCTTTTCCCTCAAGTTCTTAACAGCCAAAAAATAATCAATCAAGAGGATTCGGAAGCTGTAATCTCACATAAAAGATCAAGCGTAGCCCTTCGTCCACCGCCAGACGGATATTCATTGGAGGCTCGGCCTATGATCTATGTTAGCGTATATGGCACCGAAAAACCATTCGATTTTTCAACTGAAGATATTCAGGTCTTTGTAGATGGTAAACCACATCGCGTACTCGCCTGTGATGAGTTGCAAGCAGAAATAAAAGCCCAAAAAGATAAGAGAGTTGCTCAAATAGAATCGCGGTACGATGACCGATCCAGGAAAATTGCAGATACAGGGTATAAATCTACTGACGCAGGAGTTGCTATGCCTAAACGTGCCGAAGCACCTGGAGATACTGCGCAATACGGCTACAAATATGATATCGCAGGTGTAACAGCAGACCAGAGTGACATCGAGGCTAATAAGGAAGCGGAAATTAATGCTGTTGAATTAGAGACAGCAAAAACCTTAACCGCCCTTAATGAAGTCATGCTCAAAAAAACAACGGTTGAACCGAACAAGTGGCATCGCGGGTATGTTGCTTTGGAAAAAATACCTGATCCCGCTCAACCTCATGAAATCAAGATGATAGTCGCAGTGGCCGGCGAAGAGCATGAGTTCTTTTTCAATCATTCCGAGATTCAGAAGTAGCCCATCCTTAACAATGGGATGAACACAGGTTCGGAAAAGCCGGTGCTTCCCGGCTTTTCCGACGTAGTTATTAGATCAGATCTTTGCACGCTTTTTTTCTGAATCACACCATGAAAAACAGGATCTCCATGGATTTAAAAGGTGGCATAATGAAAAACATTGCAGCCTGCAAAAAGGGATCCTTATCAAGAAAAACACATCAAACAAACCAAGGACACCAATTAACTCACAGGGAGAGAATCATGAAGAGTAAATTGCTGAATGGCGGCTCTTCTTTTATAACAGCCGTCCTCATTTTCATTGGAGCGGTTCTAACGGCAACAGGATGCTCGAAAACGGAAAAGGCCAGTGACGAGCAATTGATTACCGTTTTGAATCCGGTGATTTCGAGCAGGATGGTGGAGCGAGTTCCGCTCGCTCCGCGCATCGATACTTTAGAAGGTAAAACAATTTACCTGGTTGACCTCCAGTGGGGCGGCCCCAAAGCCGCCTACAGCGTCTTCGAGGAAATGCGGGACTGGTTTTCCCTCAACATCCCGTCGGTCAAGACAGAGATACGAAGGTCACGCGGCGGCCCGTTTGGGGATGATCCTGCGCTTCGAGAGGAGATCATTTCCCAGAATGCCGGCGGGGTTGTCATCGGGATTGCTGGTTGACACGGTTGTGTATCGGCCGTGAGCCGATTTGCCAGGAACATTGAACTTGAGGGCAAAATACCTGCCGTGGGCGCCTCCGGCGTCAACGTCGTAAGATTCAAGGATTACGACCTTCAATACTCCAACGGCATGCCCATCCGGTA
>CAYUYB010000187.1:5441-5877 GCA_964449025.1 uncultured Desulfobacteraceae bacterium | reverse complement strand
CGAACCCTACACAACCATTATTCTAATCTGTAGGGCCCATTCCCCGAATGGGCCGTTTCCTCACGTTCTCATCTTTTAACCCTGAGCTTGTCGAAGGGCAATATCGAATGACAGAGATTCAAATGACCAAAATCAGATTGGTACCCCTACAGTTTTTTTATTTTGTTTTGAACATTTGAATCTTTAATCTTGGATCTGTTTCGAAACCGGGAACCCGCTTGCGGGACTGAGCCGAGCGCAGCGAGCGAAGAATTTCGAATTTCGTATTTCGATATTACACCTCACAAGCTCTGAGCTAATTGCTAATAGCTAACAACTAACAGCTAAAGTCCCAACACATCGTTCATGCCATACAGGCCAGGGGGTTGCCCCAGGAGCCACTCGGCGGCCAGCAGCGCGCCCAGGGCGTAGCAGTCGCGATTGGTCGCCGCGGCGC
>CAYUYB010000187.1:0-5431 GCA_964449025.1 uncultured Desulfobacteraceae bacterium | reverse complement strand
TATTACACCTCACAAGCTCTGAGCTAATTGCTAATAGCTAACAACTAACAGCTATCAAATGATTATAGCAGAAAAAAACCGATTTAAAAAGGCAGAAAGCATTATCCGAATCGCATGCAGTCTGCCTTTAATAAGATTAAAGGGTCCGAGGATTCCGGGATTCGAGGGTCCAAGCCTTTTATTCCATCCGGACCCCGGACCTCAGGAACCCTGACCCCTTGATCTATGCAACCTATCTCCCTCCCAAGCTGTAGGAAAAACACAGCCTGGCCAAGAGATAATTGTTATCATACCCCTTGCCCGCTATATTGGAATCCCTGTCCTGATGTCCCCCAGCCACCCTAAACGCCAGGTGGTCACTGACCATATACCCCAGACTGAGTTCCACGCTGCTGGTGTCATCGTCCCGGAGCTCCATGGTGCCCGCGGGCGTAAGCCCCGCCCACTGTTCGTAATCGCTGTTCTGGAACCACGCCTCCATGTCAATAGACAGCCTCTCCATATACACATATCCCGCCGCCATGGAATAACGGGTGGCCTTGTAATAGGTCTCTCCGACACCCGAATCATTGAAGTTGCTTTCCGCCGCGAGGGTGATGTAGCTCCTGGGCACGGACGCCCCTGACGGGTTCTGACCTGTCAGGGCCACCCTATAGCTAAAGACATCTATATTCTTTAGCCACGGATCATCGAAATTCCTTTCATGATAACCGGCCCCGGCCTCAAAGCCGAAATACTTGTACTGTTTTCTCAGGATAAGCTTTATCTGGCCTGACTCGTAATCAGAGGAGACCTTGTAGTCCCTGTTCCAGTACTGGTATTCCAGATCAAAGGACGTCGTCCTGTTAAGGTTGTAGACCAGATCGAATATGCCCCTGCCTTCGGTGGACCCCTCCGATACCTCCTCTGAGTAGTCTGTCTGGGTGTGGCGATACCTGAGTCCGGCGGAGAACTTGGCGCCGAGGTCATAGAAGATAAACGGTGTAAGCCTGTTGATATAGTACTTGTTCCTTGTGACGGAATTGCTGAATACATCGGACTGGGCCGGATCACGGGTGTAATAATACGAATCGGACAGCCCCATGGTAAGCCGGTCCGTGGGTTTTGTCCTGGCGTCCAGAACGCCTGTGTGTCCCACATAGTCTTCATCGTCGGCCGGCTTCCAACCGGGCATAAGCGTGTCCTTATCGTCATAGTAATAGGCGTTCAAGGTGTAGTCCAGGCTTATCCGGCTCTTGGCCGTCTCATAGTCCAGTTCGAATCCCGGCTCTATAAGGGTTGTACGGACCTCTCTTTCGTTTGTCTCGGCCTTGTAAAAATTACCATCAGTCCTCAGGGTGGCAGAAACCATCGGTTTCAAGTCGAACTTCCCCTCGGACATGGCCGTCACCGGGAAGGACAGGATAAGAACAATAAAGAGTATTGGCGTTATGCTGTTCTGATATCTCATACCTCTTTCCCCCTTTTCAATGGTTTCCTCTGAAACAACCCTTGTCATACCTCACTGGCCGGTTCCGTGTCTTCTATATCCGGTTCAGGGGTCACCGGGATATCGAAGCCCGGTGCCTGTACCGGCGGCTGTGTGACCGATGGCGGTATCTGCGGCATCTGATAGGTCCCCGGCGCGGCCGGCTCGGCGCCCGCGTCTATGGCCTCCTGTTGGGCATTTCTGGCGGCGTCCGCGGCCTCTTCAGCCTGGGCGATCGCCGCGTTGGCCTGCTCCACGACCTCAGGATCAGGGTTGTTCTCTATTAGTATACTCGCCTGTATCTTGACCTCTTCCGCGGCCATCTCAGCAGCCTGCGCCGCCGCGTAAGCGGCCTGGGTCTGCATCCTCTGTTCTCCCGGAGTGCCCGCTGACTCCCGGGCCAGGGCCGAGGCGTTCTTTGCCTGGTCGGCGGCGGCTCTGGCCACAAAGGCCGCCCTCTGGACAGGGTTCATATCCGCTATCTCCGCCGGGACATCATCCGCCACGCCGGAGATGAATTCACCGATGGTGTAGGCAGGGCCCCCGTCGGTGAACTGGATGTAGGTTTGACCGTCCGCCCCTATGCTCAGGGTCCCTGCCGTCCCCCTCAGGCCGCACACCATTGTGGCGGTCTCCAGGGTATTATTGACGGACGAGGTACCCGTCTTGAAAACCATCTTACCCAAAAGGAGACGAAATCTCCTCTCGACAACCTTTACCCTCCTTAAGAATCCGCGGGTCTCTTCCCTCTCTTCGATCCTGAGGTTGGAATTGTTCTTCAACTCCATAACAGCGCCGTCGGTGAAGGTGATGGCGGCTGTCCCGTTTCTCGTAACCACTTTATCCCCCGAGTAGAGAGCGAGTCCCGCCTCGGGTTCAACACCCCATGATCCCTGGCTCTTTATCAGGACTTCCCCTGAAAAGCCGCTCAGCCTCCCTATGAGCTCGCCCGCGGAGAAGGCGGGTGCAGATAATAGTGTGACGAATAAAAATGTCACACATACGCCGAAAAAGACCTTCCTGTTTTTTCCTGTTGATTGCATTTTATCCCCCTTAGAGATTAGAGGTCTTACCTGTCCAGAGATGAGTCCTTTTCTGGACATAGCCGGCCCGCATGGATGGGAATTAGCGAGCATAGCAGGCGCGGCTGTGGACTATCTATGAGACAAGACAAAGGCATATTATGCTTTTTTCTCTCTTGCGTGTCAATAAAAAAGCCGCGCAAGATCCTAGCGTTGCAAACAAGACACGCCCTTATAGAATCACCTGACGATGGGTATATCACTCCTCGAGCCGATCCCGAATAACAGGATACTTTCTGTCCCTATCTTGTTGGGCCCGCAACCAGCATTGAGAGCCTGTTTCCTCTGCCCACAAGACGACCGGCTGAATCACGTGTCTCGTTTGTGTTAGGGTCGAATGTCCCTCTGACACGCCCGTTTACGTCATGCCCCTCCAGCCTGCCGTTGGCAAGCTGTCTTATCGTGCCGATCTGTCGCCCTCTTCTATCCCTGATTACCTGACCTGCCGTTTTCTCCCACCTTCCTTTTATCGCTCAGTTTACCGGGGCAAGGCCATGGCACGGCCTGAATTCCGCCAGAATCCATCTCTAATTATCCTCGCTCGCGCCGCCACCCCGCCTGAAACAAAAAGGCCTCCAAAAGACACAATCATGGTGTCCTCTGAAGGCCTCTATTAGCCTCCCTTTTTGATTATCTGCCCTCTATATCTCCCCTTCAGCGGGCCAACAGAGCGGACTTAGGATAATCCTAAAGTGATAGTATTATGGCGTTACCTTTGATATAAGCACGGGACAGTCATGGTCCCAAAGATATCTGCCTCAAGCGTCACGCTATATCGGGCTTAGGATGTGGGTAATATAATTGAATAATCCATTAAATGTCAAGAAAAATCCTACTCCAGGACGAATTCAGAGCAGTTCAGACGAAATAACGCCCCGCGCTATCTCTGTCATCTTCTTTCTCTGCCTTCGGCTCTCTCTCTGCAGTCGCCTCCAGGCCTCCTTTTCGCTGATCCTATAACGATCCATAAGGATCCCTTTTGCCTGTTCCTCCAGCTTTTTGGCCTTTATCTCCCTTTTTAGATCTAAAAGCATCTTCTCCTTGGAGATATCCTTGAATAACCCCTGCAGGACCTTTTTTCCACCAAGGTCTATTAAGCGCGCGCTTATAATGACAGGGACAATGCTCCCGTCCTTTCTCATAAGCTCCGCTTCCATATCGAAAACCTTGCCCTTCTCTATATGCTCGCGAAACTTCTCTTCATAATATCCGGACATGCTGGGATGATAGATATCAGTGTGGTACATCCCTATGATCCGCTTCCTCGTAAGACCCAGAAGGTTCTCCGCCTGCTTGTTAGCATCCGAGATTATCCCGCTTTTTGTATCAACAATGAAGATCGCCGCGTTAGTATTATCAAAAAGGGTCTTGTGCTTTTCATTAGATTCCTGAAGAGATTGTTCTAACTCCTTGCGGATGGTAATCTCCCTTACCACGGCCACCGACCCGTTGAATTTACCATCCAGGAGTACCGGAGACAACCTGGCAGAGAACCATTTAATCTTGCCTTGTATCTCCATAGGATAATCATATTCACAAACCTCCCCTTTTTTGTTTTTATTAAAGGCCTTCACAAATAGTCTATGGATATGCCCAGGCATAACTTGGGAATGTCTTTTCCACATAAAGTCCTGGGGTGAAAAATAGAGTTCACCGGGAGAAGGAGCGTGGTAAAAAACGAATCTGCCGCCTTTGTCGAACATGAAGATTAGATCCGCCATGGAGGATAAGATACTCTCGAGTTTGCTCTCGGATTCCCTGAACCTGTTTTCAGCCTGCTCCCGAATAACGGACTGCCGCTCTAATTCCCTAATCCTCTGTTCCATTTCTTTGCAGGTAAGCTTTCGAGCTATAAGAGACCACCGGTCATTTTCTAAAAGCCCTGTTTGGCGATATAGATGGGAACACTGGATGGCCCGCGCCACCCGGAAGGTATTGTAAATATATCTTTTTGGATCATCTCCAAAAACCCATTCCTCAGCGCCGAACGTCATTACCCGGCTTGTCCGGGTAATCCAGGGTCATGGAAAACCGAGATGATAGAAATTTTTTTTGCAATTACTGTGCCACCCCGCGGCCTCATAATAAAGGATCCCTGGCAGGAGCCACCAGAGACCTTGCCATGGCGGCGGTAGCCCGGATCTTGTTAAGTGAACCCTATGCCCCCGCGCGGGGCATCCTGGCGAAGGCGCGATGGGGATCATAAAATCTGCACAGTTTATTGTGCACAATGCACATTTTTTTGTGCATATTTTAGGTTCATGGGGTGAATGTGGCCGGTGGTCGGTTAAATACCACTGCGCCGGGATTCCAGATTCAAGAGGAGGCGGCCTGTTCAGGCGAACAGGCCCTACAGATGAGGGTGGTTTTGCAGGGTTCGGTCCCCGAACAAACCGATGAACACGGCCCATTCGGGGAATGGGCCCTACAGCTCAGGAGGGTGGTGTTGTAGGGTTCGTTCCCCGAACGAACCTATACCTCTGAAGGCTGAATCCTAACAGCTCCTAGCTCATAGCCCATAGCGTAAATTTAATTCCCTCCCCCTTTTAGGGGGAGCCGGGGGTGGGGATCGGCACCAAACAAGGGACCCCACCTTGATCCTCCCCTAAAAGGGGAGACCTTTGAATAAGTCCTTTTTCCGTTATTCCGGACCCTGTATCTAGTACGGGGAGGCCCGATCCGGAATCCAGAAAGCCCTTGAAAACACTGGATTCCCCGGTCGAGCCGGGGAATGACGGGGTGAGGGGAGGAAAAGAGAGGAGCGGCCCATTCGGGGAATGGGCCCTACAGATCTCCGGAAATGTCCAATGTCAAGGGCTGACCCCATTTACTGGTAGTCCCAACGGGAATCGAACCCGTGTCTCTGGCGTGAGAGGCCAGT
>CAYUYB010000186.1:0-5901 GCA_964449025.1 uncultured Desulfobacteraceae bacterium | reverse complement strand
GTTATCTATGCCCGGGCAACAAAAGGAGCAGCGGTAAACAAAATCCGCGCTATAAACAGACATTCGTTTTTGACAATGACTACTCCTGTGTAAGCTGGGATGCGCCGAAGGTTAAGGAAATAACGCAGGGAATCTATAAGAGAAAGCCTGCTCACGGCATTGCAAGAGTTGTTTGTTACAGTCCGAAACATAACCTGACTTTAGCGGAACTCGAACTGGACGAAATTGTCATATTGCTGAGAGAATGGCAAAATCAATATGTTGAATTAGGGGAACATCAGGAAATTAATAATGTTCTATTGTTTGAAAATAAAGGAGAAGTAGTCGGCGTATCCAACCCCCATCCCCACTGTCAGATTTACGCAACGAATTTTGTCTTTAAATATATCGAAACAGAAGCGAGAGTGTGCAGTGATTATTTTAAAGAAAATAAGAGAACATTGTTTCAAGATATTATAAAATCCGAAAGAGAGGACGCACAAAGAATCATTTATGAAAATGATTCAGCCATAGCGTTTATGCCCTATTTTGCTAGATATGCCTATGAAGTTTACGTGGCGCCGAAGGAATCTTATCTCAGTCTGGCAAATTTGTCCGGCAAAGAACTAAGAGATTTTTCGCAGGTTCTAAAACATGTGTTAATAAAATTCGATAATTTGTGGCAAATGCCATTCCCCTATGTAATGCCTTTGCACCAGGCGCCAACCGATGGTAGAGATCATAGTGGATTTCATTTTCATATCGAATTTCACCCACCTTTACGTAAACCGAATCTGCTTAAATATTTAGCCGGTCCTGAAATCGGTGGTGGTAATTTCTTGAGCGATACCTCTCCTGAAGAGAAAGCGGAGGAATTGCGCAATTTACCTGATATACATTATAAAAAATCGGGGAAGTGAAATTGGATCGATTAAGACGAATAGCAGAATCCATAAGAAAACTGCATGAGATTATCAGGGATGAAGTTGTGAGTGCCTGTGAAAGCTCCAACTTAGAGCAATTA
This sequence comes from uncultured Desulfobacteraceae bacterium, assembly GCA_964449025.1. Lineage (GTDB taxonomy): Bacteria > Desulfobacterota > DSM-4660 > Desulfatiglandales > HGW-15 > CAYUYB01. The sequence goes on along the minus strand of CAYUYB010000186.1, from coordinate 4,898 downwards.
TCAAAAGTAGCGCATGAAGTGAAAGAGGATACAATCTATTTTATAGATCGCATAGGCGAAAAACGCATTATTGAATATTTTGAAAGTGAAATCATTGAAATCGCTCCTGTGATACTCATTGCAGAGGGAATTGCCGGCAATGGCAATATTACGTTGCCGGCAGGAATTTCGGAAGAAGACGCGGAATTCAGAATTATAATGGACCCGATCGATGGGACAAGAGAACTAATGTATCAGAAACGCAGCGCCTGGATCTTAACAGGAATTGCTCCAAATAAAGGAAAAGATACAAATCTCAGGGATATCGAATTTGCAATTCAAACTGAAATTCCAGTAGTCAAACAATATCTCTCGGATATTGTTTCAGCATACAAAGGAAAGGGAATCGAAGCACGTCGTTATAATCGAATAAGCGGGGATCAGCAGTCCATAAATTTACAGCCTTCTTCTGCACGATCTATTAAACATGGTTTTGCCATGATTGCTCGGTTTTTCAATGGTGGTCGGGATATCCTGGCGCAGATTGATGAAGAAGTTATCAGGAATATTCTTGGTAATGCTAAGGGTGGTAAAGCTCTATGTTTTGAAGACCAGTATCTGAGTACCGGTGGACAGATCTATGAATTAATTTGCGGACACGACCGCTTTATTGCTGATTTGCGACCTCTTTTGGAAGACGTATTAAAGGAACGTGGCGCCGGTTTAGGGCTATGTTGTCACCCCTATGATTTGTGTACGGAACTTATTGCCCGGGAAGCCGGTGTTATTATAACAGATGAAAAGGGAAATCCGGTACAAGCAACCCTAAACGTAACGGACAATATCTGCTGGATTGGGTTCGCCAATCACAGTATAAAAAAACAGGTGGAGCCCCACTTAATTAACGCCTTGAAAAAATACCGGTTACTATAAATCTATTTTCGAAGCCCGTTAGCTGAAAGGTAAAATGTTCAAAATAGTTGAGGGTAAAACATCCGGGTTAAAGGATGTAGAAAACTTTATAGAACTCTTAAACACCCTAAATCAGCAACCGCTGAAGCAAGCTCAATCATTTTTCGATCCCAAAAAAGGAATAGTTATTTCCAGAGCGCCGGGCAGGCTGGACGTTATGGGGGGAATCGCGGACTATTCGGGATCATTGGTTCTGCAACTTCCCATTAGAGAAGCAACAATTGCTGCAGCACAGCCGGCATCCAATAATAAAATCAAAATAATCAGTCTGACAGATAGTAAATCGAACAGGGATAGATATTTTGAAATGCGTCTGGAAGATTTTTTTATAAATAATAAACCGATCGATTACGAATCCGCTCAACAATATTTTATGAGGAATGAATCAGGACGCTGGGCGGCTTATATAGCCGGTGTGTTTTTAGTATTAATCAGAGAAAGAAATACAAATTTTAAAAAGGGCGCGAATATCCTGATCTACTCCGATGTTCCGGAAGGTAAAGGCGTCGGTTCATCTGCCGCGCTTGAGATCGCCGCAATGACTGCCGTTAGTAAATCATTTGGAATCAAAATCGATGCGTTTGAGTCGGCGGCACTGTGCCAGAAAGTTGAGAACCTTATAGTGGGTGCACCGTGTGGTATTATGGATCAAATGACATCCGTATTTGGTAAAAAGGGCCAGCTAATGGCTCTATTATGCCAACCGGATCAATTACAGCCATTCATCCCGATACCCGATGAAATTGCATTCTGGGGCGTTGATTCGGGCATTAGGCATTCGGTATCAGGTAGTGATTATACCTCTGTGAGGGTGGGCGCGTTCATGGGTCAACGCATCATTTCAGAGTCCGTGAAAAAGGAGGGGAGCCTCGGCATTACTGGAGACTATCTGGCGAACATCACGCCCGACATATTTGAGAAATATTTTGTACGTCATCTCCCACAGAAAATGAGTGGCAGTGAATTTATTCAAAAATATCAAAGCACCTTTGATAGTGTAACGCAAATCAATCCGCAATTATATTATGATATAAGCAATCCAACCTCCCATCCCATATATGAAAATGCCAGGGTTCATTCCTTTGCCGAGTTACTAAAAACGCCGATGACAGAAGAGACTTGTGTCCGGCTTGGTGAATTAATGTATTTATCACATAAAAGTTATTCATCATGCGGATTGAATTCTCCCGGGACCGACAGATTAGTAGAATTAACAAAACAGGCAGGTCCAGAGAGGGGATTATACGGTGCAAAAATCACCGGTGGAGGCAGTGGCGGAACGGTGGCTATTTTAGGTCGACGTAACGCTGGCCATCTTATAGAGGAAATCATGCATAGGTACACAAATGAGGGAGGCTACAAACCATATCTTTTCTCCGGATCATCAATGGGCGCTAAAGAATTTGGCAGCGTTTCGTTATGCTAGAAGGGGCCATTAATTAACCTGTTCATAGTGGTTTGCCGATAATAGAATATTCTTAAAAATACGAATCGCAGAAGAATACAAGAAATGAGGTGTCTAAAGGGCTTTTGGATAGCTTGATAAAAACCCAGTTTTAGAAAAATCAAAGGCATATTTTTGGTTTCAATTTCCAATGTGTATAATGTAAGCGCCATGAATCCTCAAGAGCTTCTTTTGTTATTAAGATATAAAAGCTGACATGGATCTCTCCTCTGTAACAGGGTAAATATTTCAGGTGGAGATTATGCACAGAATTGAGAAAAAAGTATTATGTTAATGGATTTTATTCAATGTTACGATCAGAGAGTTCTACTCTGATAGTTCGGGGATCTCGGGCGCAATGGAAGAGCCCAAAAACAGTGACTTCGTTTTTGTTTAGTTGAAAGTACAGATGGCATATGGAAAACGTCCCAGGAGTAGACGACCGAAATCACCATAAACCTTTTTGTAAAGCAAAGGATTACGGGAGAGGTTATTTACAGAGGCATAAAAAATGCGGAGGAATTCTTCTCCAAGACCACGAGCCTTATCTTCATGCCAGGCATAGCCGGAAGATAAATCCTCTTCGACTTGAGGAAGGGAGTGGAGATCATAAGTCATTTTCTTTGATCAATTCTTTCTTGAAGTTCTGAAAGTGACAAAAGAGTGCCCGGATTAGATTTATAATGTTTAGGCCTTCTGTCCAGTTCATCCTTATGGCTCTGGGGAACCGGAACTCTCGCTTCATCGACAGGAATTCTATCCCAAAGATCTTCAACAAATAGAATTTTCTCTGAGGTGCTTAGGCTTTCGATTTCAGGGATATCATCTATACGCATTTTTCATATCCTTATTAAAAAATTTGAAATAAGTTAGGGTAATATATCTTTATATAATATCAAAAAATATATAAATGAAAAGAATAAAAGATATAGTAGTCGAACCCCTCCTGTCGGTTATAACATACTGAATTGATTGAAATTAAATTTTAGCAAAAGCCTTCCCAGAGCGGGATTTTAGATATCTCTCAAATTCATAGGCTTTCCGCCCGTTTGAGAAAGCCACATATATGATAACCTTCCATGGCTTATATTTAGCTGTGTGTGGATCTTGTCCTGAATTATGGGCTCTAAGACGGGATTGTAGGTTTTTTGTGAAACCGGTGTAGTAACGGTTAGGATCTTTTTCAGACTGCAGGATATAAACGAAAAACAATTTCATGGCGTGCCGAGCCGTAGCTTCGGAATTATTGAAGCAATAATGCCCGCCTACGCTCTTTGAGCTTCGGCGCGGCAGCCTTCGCATCTCCACTTCGTTCCGAAGCGAAGCCTGGTGGAGGCGGGGGGAGTCGAACCCTAAAAAAGGTAATGATTTCAAATGGTTAATAATGATTAATGATGATTTAAAATGATAATATAACTAGCTTTTCCTCCATTTACTTTCTCCATCCAGATATCACTAAACGTCATTAAAATTCAACGTTTTTCATTCAAAATAGGCACAATTTTAGGCACAATATGTATGATTGTCACAACCATCTTGAATTGTCTTTCGTGCTTGGCAAAAGAAAGAATTAAAAATCCGACCCCTGAGGGGCCGGAATTGATTTAACCCCTAAAAGGGGATAAATTGCTTTGCCTCCAGAGGAGGCAAAGATGAACTGTCCCCAGGTTTACGCTAATATTTTGGCGTTTCCAACTGACGCTCCTTCTCCTCTTGGTATTTTATATACTTGCGAATCATTTCTGCATCCAGCCCGACAGTATCAACACAGTATCCTCTGGCCCAGAAATGATTACCCCAATAGGGTTTTTCTTTAAGGTTCCTAAATTTGTTGAAGACTCGAATTGCTGTTCTGCCTTTCAAAGTCCCTACGTATCCTGAGATGGACACTTTTGGCGGAATGAGGGCTAAGAGGTGTATATGATCAGCCTGAATATTTAGTTCCATTACCTCACAACCCTGTTGCTCAGAAAATGCCCTTATACAATTTTCAGTTTCTTCAGCCACTTTGCCTGTCAGAATCCTAAACCTGTATTTGGGGACCCAGACTATATGATATTGGCAATACCACAATGTTTGTGATAATTTTCGAAATCGACTCATTTGTTCCTCCTTGGCTTGGTTGTGGGGACAACTCGGCCTTGGTTGTAACAGATGAGTCGTTCAGATGGCAAAGCCACTGAACTCTGACCTGGTCCAAAGGACCAGGATTTCTATAACGGATTAAATATCAAAGGGGTATATCTACAGGAGGATGGGAATATGAAAAAAATAGGAATTTGCAACAATAAGGGGGGCGTCGGTAAAACCACGATTTGTTTTTGCCTTGCAGGGGCGTTGGCTGAAATGGGAAAAAAGGTCCTGCTGGTCGACATGGATCAACAGGGATCTCTAAGCTCCTCTTTCCTTCCCAATACCCATGACCTCCCGGTGGTTATCACGGACGCCCTTCTCAACAAACAAATACCCCTTAAAGACGCGATTGTCAAAACAGCGTTTGAAA
>CAYUYB010000185.1:0-5907 GCA_964449025.1 uncultured Desulfobacteraceae bacterium | reverse complement strand
TGGGGGCGAGTCCCGCCTTCCGGAGGTTGCTGGCCTTGGCGATTGCCCATGTATGCATAAAGAATTTTTCGAAAGGCGAAAGGCCCCGGTCTGCGGGAGAGATATCAAACAGCCTGGGAATCCCGGTAAGGCTGAGCAACCAGATACTCAGTGACCTGGTTCAAAGCGGGGTGCTTGCGGAGACCATCGGTACCGACGAGAGGGATCCCCTGTATCAACCTGGCAAGGATATCAATCTATTGTATATTAATACTGTTATCAAGGCCCTTGACGAATTTGGGAACAAGGATATACCATTGGAACGTACGGAAAAGATCGAAAAGATATCTGAGTATCTGGAGACATTTAAGTCCATGCTCGATCATTCGGAGCAAAACATCCTTTTGAAAGATATCTGATTGTTTTTCCGCAGGCTATCGGGTTTACCCGGCAGGGGTTGAGCATGTGACTGGGCGGGAGGCAATGGATGATAAAGAAAATCGATAATGCATATTTCAGTTTTTTCATCGCGACGGTATTATCCTTACTGGTTGCCGGTATGGTTGTATCCGATGTTGCCCCGGCCTATGAGCTTGTGGGCTGGGAACATGGTGCGACCGGCTATGAACTTGCTTTTGAGGCGGCGAAAGAGAAAGAGAGCCCGATGCTCGTGTTCTTTAACCTGGATTCAAGTGAATTATGCGAAAGATTGAAGAATGAATATTTCGGCGTCTTAAAAGTATATGAGTTTCTAGTTGATATTCCTAAAGTGGAGATTGATCTTGATGGTAGCGATCTTGAAAAATCTATCGCGGCTCAATACGGTGTGGAGCAGGATCCCTCGCTTTTTGTAATCTTTCCCATTTTTGAGATGGAATCGCAGGGCGTAACCCCGTTTTTGGAAGACCATGACATGACTGTTGATGAGTTTATACAGAATTTGAGGAATATATTCATACTTGGTTACAGTGGCAGTGCCTATCAATACTTTGAAGATGAGGACCATGAAAACGCACTTAAATATTTTGAAATAGCTAGGGATTTAGACCCCGAGAGGGCCTATCCTTATTTTGCTATTGGAAGTATATATCATACTAAGGCTATAGAGGAAGGTGACGCGGAATACGTAAATATGGCTGAAGAGAATTATTTGAAGGCGCTGGAACTGGATCCGGATTTTAAGGAAAGCAGGAAAGAGCTGGAAAGACTCAGAAAAGAGCTGGGAGAGGATTAAGATATGAATGCTGAGAACAGGATTGATATGGATGTGACCACGTCCAGCATTGTTGCATCAGGTATATCGGATTTGGGATTTGTCAGGGACCAAAATGAAGATTCTATTTGGATGCACGAATCGGGGCAGGTCGTTTTGCTCGCGGACGGAATGGGGGGTCATGAGCGAGGCGCGGAAGCGAGTCAGACGGCAATAGACATCTTCGGGGAGCTGCTTGATCCCGAAGCTATAAAGAAAGAGGCCGGAGAGGTTACAGCCGCGGCAGGTGTGCCTCCTGAAATAGCCTGTCTCTACACCATAATATTCAGGGCTGTGGGGAAAACGGCTAATTACCTGGCGGACAGGAATAGGGAACTCAATCTTGATCTATATATGGGCACAACCATTGTGGGGCTGATCCTTGTCGCCGATACCCATGTGTTATGGTTCCATGTCGGAGACAGCAGATTATACAGATGGAGAAAAGGGTCGCTTAAACGTCTCACCAGCGATCATTCTGTTTATGCAGAATGGAAAGACGCCGGAGGAAAGGGAACTCCGCCGGCCAGAAACCTCCTTACGAGGGTTATCGGCATTAATCCCGGTGTGGATGCGGACATCGAGTGGGATGAAAGGGAAAAGGACGATACATTCATCCTGTGCAGTGACGGACTTACCGACATGATAACGGATGAACAGATCGAGGAGGTGTTAAGGACGGAAAACAATGTAAGGGAGATTGCCAGCAGTCTTGTAAACGCCGCATTGTCTGCGGGCGGAAAGGACAATGTCAGTCTAATAGTCTGCAAAATCCAATAATACAAAAGTTACCGATCATGTCCAGAAGCCGGTCTGTAACTGAGGGAGCTGGTAAGACATAAGCCGCCTTAGGTGCTTGTTGAATCCGTCTTCTTCCTTTTCGAGGATTTCGATTTCCCTGCGTATCTGTTCCATAATCTTTTCATCCTTAACGGTATCAAGGGGTATAACTCCAGGATACGTTCGCTGTATCAGTGAATAGGCCTTCTTCTGTTCTTCCGTCATGGCCAGGTACCTGTCAATCTCCCGTATCATGGCGTCCTTCTGTGTATCCAGGCGGCCATCCACCTGCATAAGGAGGTTAAGGCTGAAGTCACCGCATCTGAAATGGGAATTCATCCTATCCAGGTTGACAAGCAACAGACGGATCTCCTCCACGATCTCTGGATCATCCATGGCTTGAAAGGTGTCCTGTTCTATCATTTTTTCGAAAGGTGATTTGGGAGGAACGGCGAAGGTACGTACCCTGATAAACTCGGGCCGGATCTTGTTGAGCAGCTTGGCGGTTTCCGTGGCGTGTTCTCTGCTCAAGGCCTTCCCTCCCACACCGGGCATGATATACTCGGACACGGACATTCCAGCCTCAACCGCCCTCAGCCCACCTGTAAGCATATCCTCGGGGGTTTCTCCTTTATTTATAAGCTTCAGCACCTTTAAAGAGCCGCTTTCCAGCCCGGTGTGAATCCTGATGAGTCCGGCGTCCTTGAGACGGTGATAATCCTCCACGCTTTTTCTTTTCATGGATTTTGCCCGGGCGTAGGTTGTTACCCTCTGCACGGCCGGAAAGATCTCCTTTAAGTAGGTTATTATCTCGACGAGCTGATCCGTAGGAAGAATAAGAGAATCGGCATCCTGCAGAAATGCTGAAGTGAAGTCGTTCAGGTGGTCGGAATAGATCTCGGCCATCATGTCAATGTCCTTTTTGACCTCTTCCACACTCCTGAGGGAGAATCTCTTACCTTTGTATGCGGGACAGAAATGGCATCTATTCCAGGGGCAGTTTCGGGTGACCCTGACCAGCAGGCTTGAGGCCTCGCTGGGAGGCCTTATAACACCTTGTTCAAACAAGCCTAACCCCCCTAGCCATGACAGTCCGAGCATTTTCTATAGGGGGCATCTTTCCCTTCCTTGCTGACCTCACTATGGCAACTGCGGCAATTATCGTGAAAGGCCTTTTGCAGTTTGAACACATTATCCTGCTCCTCGTTAGGATCGTGACATGTCGCGCATTTCTGAACACTGTCTCCCTGTTTCCATATATTCTGGCCATCCTGATATATATGGTGACATTGGGCACAGTCGATATTATATTCGTAGTAATGCCTCGCGTGGCTAAAGATTACAGGACCTTTGTTGTCGGACTCATAACCTAGATTATCTATTGTAATCACAGTTATAATCTCAGGTTGGGTTTGCGCGGGTTCATGAGACTCCATGGCCTCTCCGGAAGGCGAGGCCTCCTCTTGTTCCACAAGGGTGGGAGGAGTTGCTTGTCCGGTGATGTCATTTTCCGGCTGCTCCCCGCCGCCACACCCTAACAGTGCAGACATAAGGAGCATTACGCAAAATAGCCTTATGAAACGATTGATTGTTTTCATGATAATCCTCCGTTTTCCTATATGGTAACCGTCAGGTTGCGTGATATCGGTTCACTGGCCCTTGTCCCGTGTTGACGCCTTGAGCCTTTTCCGGATCATAATATATCCCGCAATGACAAAAAGGATCCCTATAATGAACACAATATCATTGTCCTTAACCATGCCGTAGGAGACGCAAGACAACCCGATGACAGATAGAAAAATGGTCAGGATTTTTGTGTTCATAAACCGGGAAGATCCTTTCTATATATATGTTGATTTTTGCGGACTATATGCCGATGTCGGGGAGGACAGGGAGTGAATCCCCATCTGTTTCCGGATACGTCTGATATCAGTCGCGTCCGGAGGGAAAGGGAAATTGCGCATGTCGTCTCCCGGCCTGGAATTGGCAAAGGGCCGATTGCAGGCAACTTCCCCGTCATATCCCTCACATCCGCTTGTCCTGAAGGGTTCGCCCGAGTCGATGATCCTGTCCATTTCCATAGCAGACAACCCGAAACCGGTTATCTCATCATGATCGTTAAATGTAAAGCGATTTATAGCAGTGATCTGATTGTCTATCAGGTAACGCGCAATCTGTATACGACGATATTGGTCCATGGGAGGGAGGGGGTGATCAGCCATCTGTGAACCGGGTTCCGGGAAAAAAGAGAACAGGTGGGTGCTGCCTCCCATATCCTTTACCCTCTGAATCGAGCCGCACATCTCCCTTTCCGTTTCTCCCATACCAACTATAAAATGGGCCCCGGCGTTTCCCTTACCGAAGATTTCGAGACTGTCCCGGAGACACTCCCAATAGGTATCCCATCTATGAGGGCCTCCCACCCCTCGGCCCCTGAATCTGTCAAAGAGCGTCGCTGTTGCCAGGTCGAGGGCCACCCCGATCTTGTCGGCATCAGCCCTTTTGAAATCTATAAGGTCCCGGTGACTGAGTATGGTGGGGGAGATGAGCAGAGAAACAGGCACATCGAAGCTGGAACGCAGCCTTGCGCATATATCCTTCGTGTCCTGGATGGCACGTCTGTTGGTGATCATGGATATGCAGATACGTTTTACCCGGTCCGGTCTTTCCGATATCCTCTGGATGATCTCATCCAGAGGATAGATGGGCCATGGCACCCTTATGAAGCTCTTCTTGTGGTATAGTCCGGGACGATTGTGTGAAAGGCCGCAATATGCGCACCGTGCCGCGCATCCCTCTTTATACGTAAGGAGCACATTAACACAAAAGCTCCCGGCGTTCCGGTAAAACCGGCCTCGCTCAAATCCGAGGGTCAGGGCCGCGGCCAGGCTCGTCCTGAGATATTCGGGGCTTTCTTGTGTTTCTGCCTGCCCTTTATCCATATAACAGAACTCCTAATGCAACAAAAAATGCGGTCGTCCGGTTAATGAGCACGTAAAGAAGTAAACGAGGGTCCAGGGGTCCTAAGGGTCAAGCGTTGATTATTGTTTTAAGATTTTGGCTCGGATCCGCGAACCTTATCTTATCTCTCCTCCCCTTTTAGGGGAGGATCAAGGTGGGGTCTCGAATATCCCAAGACCCCTGTACAACTAAAACATCGTTTACATTTTAGACCGGGTACATCGTTTACACTTTTTAGTTTCTAATAATTTTGTTTTTTCTTAAATCTATGGAGCCAAGAACATAAAAGCTGAACTGAAGTTGCCACAGTCCTGAGCAATGCTGAATGGCCCCCGAATCGTTGAATCCTAAGACATGTCGTCTTGAAAAGAACCAGCTGTGACCGGATATCAGCGATACCTTTATCCAGTCATGATTAACTAGCGTACTCATTAACCGGGTGATCCAGAAAATCGTTCTTTATTAACTGGCCGAGCTATTAGCTTACCATCCTTTCTCAGAAAGATCCGTGGAAACGGAACAGCATGTCTTCTGGTATCTTATGTCCAGTCCGTATCCCTTGGCGTGTGAAACGGCCTCTTCGGAAGGCAGGGCCATACGGTTTACTCCCGCGTCGATAGCCGTGATCTCCAGTTTAATATCCCCTCTTTTGCGGGCACAGCCAAGGCTTATCCTGGTATCAGGCATTAGAAACCTGGCCTGGCTGATTAAGTTACCCACCTCTTCGGCCGGGGGAGGGTTAATATCCCGCATGGGGGTCCCGGGCAGAGGCATCAAAGAGATAATAACTACCTGCTCCGGGTTGAAAGGAGAAATCATCTCCAGTGCCCTTTTTTCACCAATGATCCTGCCGTACCCAAGCCCGCAGATTACGTGCGGAATGATGGATATCCCCGCCTTGGTAAGGAATCCCATGGTCTCGGTTATCTTTGATA
>CAYUYB010000184.1:0-5917 GCA_964449025.1 uncultured Desulfobacteraceae bacterium | reverse complement strand
TGTAAATACATGAATTGCGCATAGGCATTACCTTGTGTTTACTCCTTCAAATTCCATCTTACAATAAAAATAAAATAGGCAAAATCGCTGCTTGACGGCCCTTTTTATTTTAAGTATACTTCTTACAGAAATACAAATATCCATAAGAAGTAAACGAGAAGAAACCCTCGCCAGTTTATTCAAACTAACGAGGGTTTTTGATTCTTTTCTTTTTCTCCAATTTGACCCTGGGTGACCCTGTATGTCTAATTTCAAGACAGATCACAATGAATGGAGTGGTCAATAATATTAATGAGTTTGCTAGGAAAGCAGGGGGGTAGCAAAGAGCACTTTTACTTGGATCAATTCAAGCAGTATTCACAGCAGCGCGGCACAGCTCTAGGTTTTCTGTGAGACCTTGGATTTCAGCGCCAAGCCCGGGATTTATTTAGTTTAGGTTCTTCTTGAGAGAGCGGGGATCGGAGGGTCCACGAAAGTCACTTGAATAAACGAATCTGTTGCTGTTTTTAAATCATCGTTTGTTGGATAGGATAAAGCCAGATTCTTGTATGTATTGGTGAATCGTGGAGCATCCTCCCAGGCTCATTTGAGGTAGATAGGATTGAACCTTTTTGAGGGGATGTGCAAAAACCCCCTAATAGAAAACCTTTCCCTGTCACCCTAAATTCGTTGCGGGAATTATTTCTTAATCAAATTCCTCCACAACAAAATCCCGCCGACGCCCATCACCACAATCGCCAGCCAATAAGCAATCAGCAATCCGACCACGATCATCCATTCTAAACTGCCCGGCTCTACATCTCCGAATGCCATCATTACGGCAATCGATCCAGCCGCAATGCCGAGTCCCCAGGCGATGATCCCCTGCCGTGATTTGGCGCGGATCGCTGCCCAGAGAAGCAAGGCTCCGCCGACGAAGACCATGATCCCCAGTTCCGCGGGCATGAGATAGTCAAAGCGAAAAATGCCGTCCATGCCCAGGGAAACAAACCCAAGGGCAACCGGTGCGAGGATCGGAATCCCCACCAGGACTGTCCCTACGATGGTAAGAATTTTTGAAAGCGTATCTTTCTTTTCCATGGCGAACCTCCTTTGATCTATAATTGATTATGACACAAATTACCTGTATGGGTACGGTGGAAGATAAATTTGTGGAATTAGCGCCAGGCCCCCAAAATTGCGCCTATTAATCACGCGCAATATTGCCTTTTATCTGCTTATATGTATTCCATTAATAACCAAAAACGAAGACAGCCAATCAAACTGGAGCAATCGTATATATTAACCATCCGTATGCATCCTGGGAACGAGGCACGAATGAAAATACAAACGGATTGATCCGACATTATTTACCTAAAAAACAGTGCTTGGACAACGCCAAAGAGTATGAGCTACCCGAGGTCATGCTCCGGTTCAATCATCAGCCACAAAAACGCCTTGATTTTCAGATCCCTCATAAGGTATTATTTAGGCAGTCTGTTACACTTATACGACTTAAATCTAAGAAATAAAGAATGTAAATTATCTCATTATTAGAAATATGCCTTTCGCTCTTGCTGCATCAAAAAACGGCTGACTACGAAGAGGAATCCCATGAAACTCTCTCCCAAAAAACAAGTGATCAAGAGCAACTATAAAATTCTGGCATCTGCCGGCTGGCTGTGTCGACGGTGCAAGCAATTTGACCGGCGCGTGTTGCGCTTGTTGTTTTTGTGTGGCTGGAGGCCTTGACCCATGGTGAAAAAAAGAAAAACAAGAAGGTTAGTTCCCTATGTCGTGCTGTTGGTTTGTCTTTCCTTGACTGTCTTTGCCTGGTTATCTTTTAACAACTACAACCGGCAGCTAGAAGAGGAGAGGTTCCAGTATAAAACCAATCAGATTTCCACTGCAATAACCAAAAGAATGGAGGATTACGCCACGATTCTCCGGGGAGGTGCAGCGCTCTTTGCCGCTTACGATGATGTTACCCGAACTGAATGGCGGACATATGTCGAATTCCTGAATATCGGCGATACTTTTCCCGGTCTACAGGGGCTCGGGTTTTCCAAGGTTATCCAGCCGTCTGAACTGGCGCAGCACATCCAACAGATCAGGGCCGAGGGATTCCCGGACTACACGGTGCGGCCCGAAGGTGCGCGCGACACGTACACTTCCATCATCTTCCTGGAGCCTTTCGATGAGCGCAACCAACAGGCTTTTGGTTACGATATGTTTTCTGAGCCGGTACGACAGGCCGCCATGAAGCATGCCCGGGATACTGGCACTATCTCGATCTCAGGTAAGGTAACGTTGGTCCAGGAAATCGACCAGGATGTTCAGGTCGGTTTTCTGATGTATGTCCCCGTTTACACGCAAGGCATGCCGACAAATAGTGTAGAAGAACGGCAAACGGCACTCCAGGGATACGTGTACAGCCCCTTCCGTATCAACAATCTCATTAATGGGATTTTTCCAGAGTCGCTAGAGGGTATTGACTTAGAAATATTCGATGGGGCGGAAGTATCTTCATCAACCTTGATGTATGATAGCGACGAGTCGGGCCGCGGCCTGGATGAAGAATCTACGCCAAAGTATTTCCAATACAAAACAATTGATCTTTACGGTCATCAATGGACGCTGTACTTCGCTGCCTTTCCGTCTTCCGAAATTGCATCTGCTCAATTCGAGTCAATAACCGTTCTCGCAACCGGGATAGTTATCAGCCTGTTTGTCTTCTTCTTCACTATGGGGCAGGAAATCACCCGTGGGCGGGCGCTTGCCCTGGCGACAAAGATGACCTCTTCGCTGCGGAAGAGCGAAGAAGAACTCAGGAACAGCGAGGCCATGTGGCGCGGATTGGTCAACGCCAGTCCAGAATCTGTCTTTCTGACAGACCCCGCCGGCATCGTCCTGGCAGCGAACGATACCACCGCGCAACGCCTGGGCAAGAGTGTTCATGAAATAATTGGCACCAATGTCATTAATCTCTTGCCGCCGGAAGTGGCTGACAGACGAAGGGTGTATGTTAACCAAGTGATTGCACGCGACACCCCGTTTAGATTTGAAGATATCCGCAATGGGAGAAACCTGGACAATTATATTCATCCGATCTGTGACGATGACGGCAAATTGACCCAAATCGCCTTCTTCGGCAATGATATCACCGAGCGCAAGCGGGCGGAGAAAGAACTCTCCTCTTTAAACGCTGAACTGGAACAGCGCGTAGCCGAGCGCACCGCCCAGCTGGAAACCTCTCGCAACGAAGCCGAAAAAGCCAACCGCGCCAAGAGTGAATTTTTAGCGAATATGTCCCATGAACTGCGGACACCGTTGAATGCCATTAATGGTTTTTCAGAAGTACTGCTCGAAAAATATTATGGTGACCTTAACGAAAAACAAAATGAATATGTACAAGACATTTTAGAAAGTGGGAACCACCTGCTTTCGTTAATCAACGACATATTAGATCTATCAAAGGTTGAAGCGGGCAAGGAAGTGCTTGAATTATCCCAGTTGAACCTCCAGAGTCTTCTGGAAAACAGCATGGTGATGATCAAAGAAAAATCAATGAAACATAATATTGCTCTTGAAATAGAAATTCCAAGTGATCTCATGAATTTCCAAATCATCGCAGACCAAAGGAAAATAAAACAAGTGATGTATAATCTGCTTTCTAACGCGGCCAAATTCACTCCGGATGGGGGAAAAATAAGCATTGAAGCACTCCGCCAGAAGAATATAATTCAGGTCAGCGTTTCAGATACGGGGATCGGACTTTCAAAGGAAGAGCAAGGGAAAGTATTTGATGAGTTTTACCAGGTAAGAAATGAGCAAGAAGCCAAATCACAAGGGACGGGACTGGGTTTATCTCTTGTAAAGAAATATATCGAGATGCACGGAGGCAGGATCTTGGTAGAAAGCAAAGGGTCAGGAAAAGGGAGCAAGTTCAGTTTTACCCTGCCCATAAAGAAGAATTTACCATCGAAATAAGGGTACATCATGACAAAAAGAATATTGATCGTAGATGATGATGCCAGAAATCTGAAGCTGGTGAAGGATATTTTGGAAGCCAACGATTATCTCACCTCTGAAGCTACCAATGGGAAAGAAGCGATTGAAATTGTGATAAATCAAATGCCTGATTTAATCCTGATGGATATACAAATGCCAGTCATGGATGGTTTATCAGCCGCCAAGATTTTAAAAACAAATACTGAGACAAAACATATCCCAATAATTGCTTTGACTGCTTTATCCATGGAGGGGGACAAAGAGAAAGCCATGCTCAATTGCGCTGATGACTATTATTCGAAACCCATAAGTATTAGGCCTCTATTGGCGTTAATAAAAAAACATCTTGCACATAAATAAAGCAGCAATTAAGTATACTAAAATGTTGAGGGTGTAAAAATGGGAAAAATCCTTGTCGTTGATGATGAAGAAAAGAATTTAAAGCTCGTGGAAGCTTTATTGGCTCCATTAAGCCATGATATTATCCGTGCCCATGATGGCCAGGAAGCGCTTGATAAAGCCCGGTCGGATCACCCGGACCTGATCCTCCTGGATATCCAAATGCCAAAGCACAATGGCTTTGAGGTAGCCAAACTGCTCAAGGAAAGAAAAGAGACCAGCATTATCCCGATAGTGATGGTCACCGCATTTAATGAGGTTGAAGACCGCGTAAAAGCATTAGACGTTGGCGCAGATGATTTTTTAACTAAACCGGTTGATAAAACTGAATTAAGAGCCAGGGTTACCTCTTTATTAAAGGTCAAAGCCTACAATGATCATATGCTCAATTATCAAAATAATCTAGAATCTGAGGTGGCAAAAAAGACTAAAGAATTACAGGAAGCTTTTGAGCGTATCAAATCGGCCTCATTAGAAACTATTTATCGCCTTTCCCGCGCTGCTGAATATAAAGATGAAGATACCGGCGCGCATATTCAACGTATGAGTCATTATACAGAAGCGGTAGCAAAAAGAATGGGTTTTAGTGAAAGTGACGTTGAGAATTTACTATATGCAGCACCCATGCACGATATCGGTAAAATTGGCATTCCTGATCGTATTCTGCTAAAACCGGGGAAGTTGGATGAGGATGAATGGAAGATCATGCGCCAGCATACTATTTTTGGAGCCAAGATCCTTGAGGGTTCTAAGGCGGAATTTGTAAAGCTGGGAGCGGTGATTGCCTTATCTCATCATGAAAAGTGGAATGGTGCAGGATACCCAAGCGGTTTAAAGGGAGAAAAAATACCTTTACCTGCTCGAATTGTCGCAATTGCCGATGTTTTTGATGCTTTAACTTCAAATCGACCATACCGGAAAGAACCTTTCTCTACTGAACAAGCCTTTACTATAATTAAAGAAGGTATTGGAACACATTTTGATCCCGCGGTTGCAGAAGCATTCTTCTCAATCAGGGATGAAATATTGAGGGACAGGGAACAATATAAAGACCAGAAAGAGAGTTTGTTTTTACAGATAGTTGGACTTGAGGAAAATGATTCATGATTATTCTTTCAACAGAAAGAATAGCCAGGCTGAGAGTCTTAAGTCAGCGATATTGTGTTTAATCTCATATCCCGGAGGGGCGCCAGCGAATCTTAACCTCACTACCAGATATTGTAGTGACCTGCCTGAAATCTGGTCCATAAGTATTTTTAGGGTTAAAGAATACACAAGGCAGAGCATACGCCCACACCAATATCTTCATTATAATAACGAAAGGGCTGGACTCAGAAGCTTCTTGGTGAGAAATACTCGCGGCTTGTCACTATAAAGACAGCTGTCGCGTGGAGAAAGCCACTCAGGCGATATCAATCTCGAAAAGTCCTTAAAGAAAACCAATCCAAACTTGATCTGGCAGCGTTTTTCTTTTAAACCAGCCCAATAACAGCAGCAATCACTGCCTATGGAAACTTTACAGCTTCTT
>CAYUYB010000183.1:0-5945 GCA_964449025.1 uncultured Desulfobacteraceae bacterium | reverse complement strand
CTGGGCGCCTGAAAAGCTTATTCCCTATCAACTGGGAGAACGTGCACGCAAACAGGCTCTCATAAAGTTTTTCCGTAATGTGGTTTTTCTGCATAGAGACGAATGATTCTAGTGAATGGGAAACCATGCGAAGACCCTTTAACATGCGATCCAAGAAGCTGCCATGAACAAAAACAAGGGCATGTTTAGAAAGGAGCGCCGGAATGAAAAATATACGTGTGATCCTTATCAGCGGCCTTTCCGGGTCTGGCAAGACTATGGCTATTAAGGCCTTGGAAGATGCTGGTTATTACTGTGTCGATAACCTCCCTATCCTTCTGTTACCTAAATTCATTGAGCTGTGCGAGCAATCAGAGGGAAAGATCACTAAGGTAGCGGTGGTAGAGGATATCCGCGGAGCGGCATCCTACCATATATGCCAGCATATATATGGATTCATGAACAACGGTAATAAGGCACAGGTTCCAGACAAAACTGACTGGGAGATAGATTTTTTAAGAGACTCTCGTAGGATTATCGAGGATCTAAAGAGCGAAGGTTTCCGGGTTGACATTCTTTTTCTGGAGGCTTCCGATATAGCCCTGATGAGGCGATTCAGCGAAACCCGTCGCCAGCATCCTTTGGCACTGGGAGGCTCCATCAAGGACGCTCTCCAATTGGAGCGAAAACGACTTCAATTCATAAGGGACATTGCAGATCAGGTCATTGATACATCAACCATGAGTGTCCATCAGCTCAAAGAAAAGGTCCAAGAGTATGTCCGGGAGGGGGGCTATTCAAACCAGATGACGGTCACACTTCTTTCCTTCGGATATAGCTTCGGGATTCCGCTTGAAGCTGATATTATCCTAGATGTCCGCTTTTTACCCAATCCCTATTTTGTCGAAGAACTCAGAGAATTCAAAGGAGATGATCCAAAAATATCTGAATATGTCATGCAATGGGAAGAGGCAAAGGAACTATTACGACATCTCAAGAATTTAATTCACTTTCTTCTTCCCCTATACCAAAGGGAAATGAAGACTCATCTCACTATAGCCTTGGGATGTACGGGCGGGAGACACCGTTCTGTTGTAATCACCAACCAATTGGCAGAGATTTTTCGAGATGAATTAACTAAAACGGGATTTTTGCTGTCAGTGCAACACCGCGACATAGAGAAATGATGAACCCCCTCTTTTTAGCCCATCCCCAGCTTTCGCTTGACAGTTTACATGGGCACACTATACAATTTTCCCGCAGGAGATTTAGACACGGAGGAGAAAAAATGACATCATTGCCATACAATATACGCCCCAACCTAGTAGGTGATTATCCTGAGATTGACCCCACAGCGCTGATCGATCCTTCCGCCCAGATCATCGGCCATGTTCGGATCTCCAAGGACGTGTTCGTAGGCCCATTGACCGTTATCCGTGCCGACCAGCGGGGTCCGGACGGAAAAGTGGGTCTCATCCTGATCGATACAGAGGTCAACATCCAGGACGGCGTG
This sequence comes from uncultured Desulfobacteraceae bacterium, assembly GCA_964449025.1. Classification (GTDB taxonomy): domain Bacteria; phylum Desulfobacterota; class DSM-4660; order Desulfatiglandales; family HGW-15; genus CAYUYB01. The sequence continues at coordinate 4,453 of CAYUYB010000183.1, read as the reverse complement.
GTTATCCATAGCAATCCAGGCACCTCCGTAATTATCGGCCCCAAGACCTCTGTAGCCCATGGCGTGATCATCCATGGGCCGTGCACCATTGGTCAGGAATGCTTCCTGGCCATGGGGTCTTCCCTATACAAGACGACCCTGGAAGATCATATCTGGCTGGGCATGGGTGCTATCGCCAAAACGGTAACGCTGCCTGCCTTTACCAAGGTTCCCGCGGGAGTAGTTGTGCGTGAGCGCCCTGATGTACTTTCGCTTCGACTGATTACGGACACGGAGAGAAAATATATGGAGGAGGTATGGGCAGCCAATTCCCGTTTGCGCATGGACTACATGGAATTGCGTAACAAGGTGGAATCCATCCGATCCTCTTCCGAGAAAAAGGGGAAAAAAATTAAAAATGTGGTTAATTGAGGAGATGGTAAGATCCGAGTAATGATTTTTCTGGGGTGATCTTGGCAACTGACCACGGGAAGTATAGCCTTTGTTTTTCTATTTTTTAATATTTTCTTTGGCATAATTCCTTGACAAAATAAGGGTTTAACGCTAATGTTCGTAGAATTTCGTGATGAGGGCTTTAGGGCTTTAGACAATTAAAATATTTTTCTGACAGGAGTGTGCATCCATGACTCTAACGAAAGATCATTTGGTCAATTCCCTGTATAATTCCCTTGACTTTCCCAAGGGCAAATCCGCGATTATTGTTGAAACCCTTTTAGAAGCTATCAAAGGACGTCTCGCTCAGGGAGAAGATGTCCTTATATCCGGTTTCGGCAAATTCTGCGTGAAGAACAAGAACAACCGGAGAGGAAGAAACCCTGCCACCGGCCAAGATTTGACCCTTAATGCAAGGAGAGTGGTTGTCTTTAAGTGTTCCGGGGTTTTAAGAGAAAAAATAAACGGAGTGGGAAGATAAATGATCTCCGGGGGTGGGAAATATCATCATGTCGCAAAAATATCCTGAATGCCCGCTATATAATCATTCCAACTGCAAAGATTTTAACAACCCGCAGGTCTGTGCTATTGTTAGGAAGGACAAGATCTGCCTGAAGAAAAAAGCCAAAACCCAGGCAAAAAAATAAAGGTTATTTGTCTTCGGGGATAAAACCCTGCTCAAAAGAGACAAGATCTGCCACAAAACTGCCCACCACTACCTCGCTCCTAATCCTGACAGGAATGCATCGACCATCCGCCGTGACCCATATCTGAAGCCGCGCGTCCTTACTTTTTTCAAAGACTCCCCCTATATGTTCTATTTCAGGTTCGACGAGAAAGGTGTCATAGTATACGCCCGCAACCTTTATCCTCTCACGCCCAGTTAAACTGGCCTTCCCCACTATGCATTTCTTCCCGTCGGTAACCGGGATGCCCATTTCAAACTCGTTATTCACGGCACGGATACGAAAGGCATAAAACACGGACAGGGGATCAAATGTCCCCGGCACCATGGAGATAGGTTCTCTCGCATTACCTCCTTCTGAATATCGGGCCTCCTGTTTTTCCCAGTCGAATTCCACGGCCGCTTCCTTATGAGAGTGTCCCTCGTGTTTCTTTTTATAGTAAAGCGAGTGCGTCATGTTCATATCCGTGTAGGAATCCACTCTATCCCGGACCTTATAAAAGATATCCACAAATGGACTTGTCCTGGCTCTAAACACGAAGTGGTATGACTCTTCACCGTTAAAAGTCTCCGCAGGAAGCACTTCGATAACTGCCTCACCGGCCACGATAAAGGCCCACCTTACCTGGAATACCATCTTCTCCCCCGCTTGGAACGGGATACTCTCTGCTGCCCCTATCCGCGTCGGTAAACAGGATACGATAGAAAAAAGGATTAGGCTGATAATAATTTTTCCGGATATAATTTTCATGTTGAAATGACACCTCTCAATAAGTCCTTTTCCCGTCATTCCGGAACCCTCATCCAGTAGAGGACAAGCCCGATCCGGAATCTAGAAAATCCTTGAATCCACTTCATCCCCCGGTCCCTGGCCCTGAGCTGGCATTAATATTATGAGCTTTTAATATCAATCTTTCTCTAAAAAAATATCTATACGCATGATAACAGGTCATACCTCGCCGGAACGGGCAAGCCGGAGGGTGACGATATAACAACTTCTGTAACGTTTTTCAAAGGTTTTGAAATATTAATCTAATTTATTGAGTACCATTATTCTTTAAGAATATTGGATATAGAAACATCTATATGTTGACTTGTCAAGTATGGGCCATGCGCGAACCGGATAGAGATTTCAGACAATGTCTCACGCGGAGCCAGCGGAAACCTATGCCTACTTGAAGACAGCTAAATATTATGCGTTCTGTTAGTTAGTCCTACCTTACCATAAAGACAAGAAATTCCCTATTCCCTTTCGGCCCCAGTATGGGTGAAGGGATATGTCCTATTACTTTCCACCCATGTTCTTCAAAGAAATTGCTTAGACCCTCGATCACTTGAATGTGTATTAAAGGCTCGCGAATCACCCCTCCCTTGGCAACCTGGTGTCTTTCAGCTTCGAATTGTGGCTTGATAAGGGCGATAATAAAGGCCTCTTTAAGGAGAAGTTCCGATAAAGGCGGTATAATAAGTTTCAGGGATATAAAAGAGACGTCCACTACAGCACCATTGATATCACCTTTAATATCGTCGGGTTTGAGATATCTGGCATTTGTCTTCTCAAGGATTATTACCCTGGGATCCTGGCGTAAACTCCAATGGATCTGCCCATGACCCACATCCAGGGCTATTACCTTTCCTGCTCCGCGCCTCAGTAGGCAATCTGTAAATCCGCCGGTGGACGCCCCGATATCCAGCAGGGTCAAACCCTTGACATCAACCAAAAAGTAATCCAGGGCAGCCTCCAATTTTAATCCGCCGCGGCTCACATAACTGGATCTGCCTTCCTTAACAGAGATATTTGAATTCGCGGGTACCGCGTGTCCGGATTTATCGATCCCCTGGCCGTCCACCACCACCTCTCCAGCCATAATCATGGCCTTGGCCCTTTCACGGCTTTCCGCAAGACCTTTTTGAACAAGCAGGACATCAAGCCTTACCTTGTCTTTGATAACCTTATCTACCACAGAGTTCCCTGGCCTTCTCTGCAATACCTGATTTGTCCAGGCCGTATTTTTCCCTCAAGAAGGTCAAGGGACCGTGCTCAATGAATCGATCGGGGAGCCCCACCCTTTTAACCAGCACATCCGCAACTCCCATATCATTAAAAAGCTCCAATATGGCTCCTCCCAGGCCACCCTGCCTGATGTTCTCTTCTACAACCAGCACTTTCCCCGCGGACCTGGAGTACTCCGCCATCCGTTTGTCCAGAGGCTTGACACACCTGCAATTAACCACCCCTACCGACAAACCTTCCTCTTCCAGGAGTCCCGCCGCCTCTAGGGAAGGCCAAACCATGCTTCCTATTGCTATGATCAATAGATCCTTGCCCTGTTTAAGCACCTCCGCTTCTCCTAAATCGATCTTATGATATCCTTTATCCAAGGGCACGCCGATGCCCTCTCCCCTCGGGTACCTTATTGAAACAGGTCCCTCATGTCCCAACGCGGAAAACAGCATGTGTCTGAGCTCGTTTTCATCCTTCGGGGCCAGAACCGTCATATTGGGCAAATTCCTCAGATAAGTTATGTCAAAATGGCCATGGTGGGTCGGTCCATCCTCTCCCACCAGACCGCCTCTATCTATACAAAAGATAACGGGCAGATTAGGAAGGCACACGTCATGTATTACCTGGTCATAGGCCCTTTGAAGAAATGTTGAATAGATTGCAACTACAGGTCTGAAGTCTTCCACGGCAAGGCCCGCGGCAAAGGTTACCGCGTGCTGCTCGGCGATGCCCGCATCTAGGAAGCGGTCCGGATATTTCTGGGCGAACCTGTCCAGTCCTGTACCTTCAGGCATGGCCGCGGTGATGGCAAAGATCTTATTGTCCTGTTCCGCTAGGTCCACCATGGTGTCCCCGAAGACCTTCGTGTAGGTGGGAGGTGGCGTGGCCTTGCCCCTGAAGGGTGAACCAGTGCTGACCTCAAAGCCGCTCACACCATGGTAATAAGTGGGATTCTTCTCAGCTGGGCCATACCCCTTGCCTTTTTTGGTAAGCGCATGGACCAGGACTGGTCCCTCCAAGTTGAGCGTGCTCTTCAAGGTGTCGATAAGCACATCAAGACGATGCCCGTTTATAGGGCCTATATACTGAAATTTGAATGCCTCAAAAAGCATGCCAGGAGTAAAAAAGGTTATAAGTGAATCTTCACTCTTCCTGAAGAGGCTAAGGATATTTTCACCTACACCGGGGATGGATTTCAAAAAGTCCTCCAGCTCCCTTTTCAGATTCACGAAACGCCGCCCCGCCATCTTCCTGCTCAGGAATGACGAGAAAGCGCCAACATTGGGGGATATGGACATCTCATTATCATTCAGAATGACGATCAGATCCCT
>CAYUYB010000182.1:0-5980 GCA_964449025.1 uncultured Desulfobacteraceae bacterium | reverse complement strand
CCAAGACAGGCGTTAAAGGAGATCAAATAGCAGATGTCTTTTATGTGCGTGACCTAGACGGACAGAAAGTAGAGGACGAGAAACAGGTCCATGAGATCAAAAAGGCCTTGGTCCATCATCTTTCACTGTGATTCATAAACGTTTTTTTCTTGCCTATTCGTCTTTTGAATTGATATCTAAAAACGTTTCTGCTTAAGTAAACCTATCATAAATCGTGATAGCATCGCAACTGCCCAACGAAACTGGATAGTGAACTTTAAGAAACGGTAAAAAATAGGGCTGAGAAGGCCTACGTCGTACAACATATTCAAAACCTTCGGTAAATATTCGATGCTCTTGAGAACGGACCATGTGTCGAACTTGAAATGTGGGATGGAATATTATGGCTTGGTTCAAAATATTACTAAATAGAGATCAGGTAAGATCGGGAGAGATAAAAAACCTTCAACAGGAATTCAGAGGTGCCTTCCATGAAGCGGGGATGCCAAAGGAAATGGCGCTCTTTGCAGGCAAGCCCTTGGAAGGCGGCGAACTGCCTTTTTACCTCACGCCCCTCTGTGAGAAATCTGCCGAAGGCCTTATTTCCTATTATTCCGGCACCGCCTGCGAAAGACCTGCAAAAAGCCCATTGGATCCCACCCTTGTCATAGGATTTAATAAGGCATGGGATCTGCTGGGGGAATAGGGGAATCTATCACTGGGTCTCCTTTAGTTCCCCGAACCGCGAACCTAAGACAATGCCGGTTTGGACATAACCGGCGTGTCCCGAAATTAGCTATCAGGCATTCCTTAAGGAGTCTCTCCACCAAAACCCCTGACATAATACACCCTTACCATAAGAAAAAGGTTTACCAACCCCACTCAAATAAGATTACGTCCACGGGATACTTCAGATGCCGTATTGACGAGAGCAGGTGTGACCGGGAATCAGCTATTAGCTCTCATTAATTGGCTATTTCGGTGAGATAACGGTTATTTATATTGTCTGGGATTGATGCCGTATTTTTTAATCTTGTATCCGAATATACGTTCCGTGGTTTCGAGGGCGTTCGCGGCGTGCCTCATGTTTCCACGGCTGCTTTTAAGGGCATCGATAAGAAGTTCTTTCTCAAATCTTGCCACCGCCTCCACCAATGACCTTGGGTGTGTAGTACCCGTGTCTTCCGCAGTCTGAAGGGTAAGCGGTAGATGATAGCTGTGGATAACCTCATCATCACACAGAAGAATAGCCCTTTCAATACAGTTTTCCAGCTCTCTCACGTTTCCGGGCCAGTGATAGCGGGTTAGGGCGTCGATTGCGGGAGTCGAAATCCTCTTCACACTCTTGCCGTACTCTTCCGCGTATTTTTCAAGAAAATAGTCCGCCAGTAGAAGCAGGTCCGCCTCCCTTTCCCTTAGGGGCGGAATATATATAGGATATACGTTGAGCCGATAGAAGAGATCCTCCCTGAAGGCCCCGGACTCTACCTCCTCTGCAAGATCTTTATTGGTGGCAGCTATTATCCGTACATCTATCTTGATTACCCTGGTGCCTCCTACCCTTTCCATCTCCATCTCCTGCAAGACCCTCAAAAGTTTCCCCTGGCTTTCAAGCAAAAGGGAACCTACCTCGTCCAAGAAAATGGTCCCCTTATTTGCCAGCTCGAATTTTCCGGGCTTCTGCTGGTTGGCACCGGTAAAGGCCCCCCTCTCATATCCGAAGAGTTCCGCCTCGACAAGATTACCGGGCAGCGCAGCACAATTGACCTTCACCAGGGGATTTGATGAGCGCAGGCTGTTATAATGAATGGCATTGGCCACTAATTCCTTTCCTGTCCCGCTCTCTCCCAAAAGCAGGACATTTGCGTTGCTCTTGGCCACCTGATTAATCAGATGGAAAACCTCCTGCATCTTATGGCTGTTGCCTATTATGTTGCTGAAGCTGTATTTCTTGCTGAGCTCTTTCCTTAACCTTACATTTTCCCTCTGGAGCTGCTGCTTCTCCAGATTTATCTCCTCCAGGATCGCCACCTTCTGCGCTATAAGGCTGCTGATAATAGATAAAACCCTCAGGTCCTCCTTGGGAGAGGATTCCTTCTCAAAAAGCCTGTCAACACTGAGTGCCCCTATTACCCGTCTCCCCTCCTTTATGGGCACACAAATAAAGGCGATCTTTGACTTGTCTATCCTGCTCCTCGCCCCTGTTCTGTCCAAAAAAAGTGGCTCATCGCTAAGGCGGGGGATGGCCATTGGTCGACCGGTCTCTATGACACGTCCTGTTACTCCTTCTCCCAGCCTGTAACGTCCCTTTGTCTTTTCTGTAGGGGATATTCCATGGGCTACTTCTATCTGTATCTCGGATGTCTCAGGATTCAACAATGATATGGCACCCCTGTTCATTTCCAGGTGCCCGGCCATAAGATCGAGAACCTTGTAAAGGGCCTCCCTCAGGTCAAGCGTGCCGTGCATGGCCTTGGTAACCTCATAGAGGCAATTGATCTCATCAGGTTTGGGTTCAAATGATGACAAAGGCATTTCTGCTTTCCTTGAATCTTGTCTTTTATATATAATTACAAAAATGTAGAAGATATGCAAATGAAAAGATGAGCATCTTAGACCAGCGGGTGGGAAGTTGCATAGATTCGGGATAAGAGATTTCGCCATTTGCCGTATATGGATATGGAGAGCCTTTACCGACCAAACTCAAGGTGACAACAGCTCGGTAAAGGCTGGAAAGAGTGAAGATATAATGCCTGATACCTATCCCAGGGAATATTTCCCGACTTCTTCCTTTACGGGTACCGGATAATTGCCGTCAAAACAGGCCAGGCACAGATCTTTTCTAGGGATATCAGTGGACTTTAACAGATTGTCTATGCTGAGATAGCCTAGCCTATCTAGACCCAGATAATCCCTTATCTCAGCCACTGATTTCTGGGCAGCGATCAGTTCTCCCTTGGTTGAAAAATCTATTCCATAATAGCATGGGAATCTGTGAGGGGGACACGATACAAGCATATTGACCTCCTTGACGCCTATGTCTCTTAACGTCTTTATTCGGTTCCTGGAGGTCGTTCCCCTTATTATGGAATCCTCGATGATCAAGACCTTCCGGCCCTTCAGAATCTCCTTTACCGGATTGAGTTTGATCTTTACGCCGGAATCTCTCATGCTCTGAGATGGTTGGATAAATGTCCTGCCCACATAATGATTCCTTATAACGCCCATCTCAAACGGTATTAGTGATTCCTGAGCGAACCCTAAGGCGGCGCAATTGCCCGAGTCCGGAAACGGCATAACAACATCAGCCTCCACGGAGAATTGGTTGGCCAGCGATTTCCCCAGGTTTTTGCGAAATAGATATACGTTTTGGCCAAAGACATAACTGTCCGGTCTGGCAAAATATATGAGTTCAAATATACAGTAGGCCCTTCTCACGGTCTTGTTAGGCTTGAAACTCTTTAAGCCATCCCTGTTTATGATAAGTATCTCCCCCGGCTCCACATCTCTTATATATTCCGCCTCCACAAGATCTAATGAACAGGTCTCCGAAGCCACCACATATCCCGAATTGAGTCTCCCCAGGCACAGCGGCCTAAATCCATTGGGGTCCCTGATAGCTACAAGGGTGTCTTCTGTCATAATCACCATGGAATAGGCCCCCTTCAGGATATCCATGGTATTGATGATGGCCTGTTCAAGACCTAATTTCATCGCCTTTGCTACAAGATGAAGCACGATCTCCGTATCCATGGTAGTCTGGAATATGGATCCGTCCTCTTCCAGTTCCGTCCTGAGCCGCTTGGCGTTTATAATATTACCATTGTGGGCTATGGCCAGATTTTTACCGCCATATCGAATCCTAAAGGGTTGTGCATTTATCAGGACGGAAGAACCTGTGGTAGAATATCTAACATGGCCGAGAGCGATGTTGCCTGTCAAACGGTTTAGGGTATCTTCGTCAAATATATCAGGCACAAGCCCCATAGCCTTGTGTTCAGTTACCCGTTTGCCATCGGAGACAACTATACCGGCGCTCTCCTGACCTCTGTGCTGTAGGGCGTAGAGTCCAAAGTAGGTCGTTTTGGCTGCTTCTTGGTGATTGCACACCGCGAATATGCCGCATTCTTCCCTGGGTCGATCAGGCAGGGTAATGTTCCCCTGTTTATCAGGACTCCATTGCATACCCACATCCATATAATATTTGTCAGCGTAATTCTGTTAATCCACCCGCCCCAGTTCTACGGATTAGGTGTTGGTCGATGATATTCTTGCAATGTCTTCACATCAAGTTGCTTTTCCGATATCGCCTTTATCGCGAATGCCGTTGCCCTGGCGCCCGCGATAGTGGTGGTGTAGGGTATGCCCATCATCAGGGCGCTTCTGCGTATCGGGAAAGATTCAGAGACCGCCTTTTTGTGCCCCGTGGTATTTACCACCAGGGCAATCTCCCCGTTTTTGATCATGTCAACTATATGGGGCCTTCCCTCCCTAACTTTGTTAATCCTTTCCGAGGGAATATGATTGTCATTTAGAAATAACGATGTGCCGCCGGTGGCCACAATACTGAAACCCATAGCATGCAATATGCGGGCAGATTCCAGAATGAGCGGTTTATCAGGGTCCTTGACACTGATAAAAACCTTTCCGGAGAGGGGTAGTCCCTGGCCGGCGGCCAGCTGGGATTTTGCAAAGGCCAGCCCGAAAGAACTGTCAATCCCCATGACCTCACCGGTTGATTTCATCTCGGGTCCCAGGATAGTATCCACACCGGGAAACCGACTGAATGGAAAAACCGACTCCTTACAGGATATATGCGTCGTTGCAACCTGTTTTGTAAGACCGAGTCCCCTAAGACTCTGCCCCATAATAACCTTCGTGGCGTATTTCGCCAGGGGAACACCGGTGGCCTTGCTTACAAAGGGAATCGTCCTAGAAGCTCTGGGGTTTACTTCCAGTACATAGAGCGCCTCGTTCTTAACCGCATATTGAATATTCATCAAGCCTACCACATCTAATTCTTTTGCAATGGCCTTAGTATACCTTACAATATTTTCAATAATCCCGGGGCTCAAGGACATAGGGGGAAGGACACAGGCACTGTCCCCCGAATGGATCCCTGCCTCTTCGATATGCTCCATAATTCCGCCTATAACAGTGTCTTTTCCGTCCGAAACGGCATCCACGTCGATTTCAGTAGCGCCTTCCAGAAATCCGTCAATCAAAACCGGCTTACCCGGCGACACGCATATTGCGCTTTCCATATAGAATTCCAGGTCCTGCCTGTCATACACAATCTCCATAGCCCTCCCTCCAAGCACAAATGAGGGCCTTACCATCACGGGATAACCGATCCTTCGGGCGACCCTGATCGCATCTTCTTTGTTCACGGCTATTCCATTCGGAGGCTGCAGGATATTTAGCTTTAAAAGAAGACCCTGAAATTGCTCTCTGTCCTCGGCGCGTTCTATGCTCTCAGGACCGGTTCCAAGAATTCTAACGCCGCATTCCGCCAGCCCTCTCGAGAGATTAAGCGGGGTCTGTCCCCCGAATTGCACTATAATGCCTTCAGGTTGTTCCTGTTCAATAATATTGAGTACATCCTCCTCCGTAAGCGGCTCGAAATAAAGCTTATCTGATGTATCATAGTCCGTGCTGACAGTCTCCGGGTTGCTGTTGATCATTATACTCTCAATGCCCATCTCCCTCAGGGCTAATGAAGCCTGCACGCAACAGTAATCAAATTCAATACCCTGCCCTATCCTGTTAGGTCCACCACCCAGAATAATTACCTTTCTTTTATCCGTTTTCCGGACCTCATTTTCACGTTCGTATGCGGAATAATAGTAGGGGGTATAGGCCTCGAACTCCGCGGCGCAGGTATCCACAAGCTTATACACAGGCTCCACGCCCTTAGATTTCCGAATTTTCCTGATCGTCCGCTCATCCTTGTGGAACAGCGATGCCAGCTGTGAGTCGGAAAAGCCGTATCCTTTGACCT
>CAYUYB010000181.1:0-5999 GCA_964449025.1 uncultured Desulfobacteraceae bacterium | reverse complement strand
TTCCATGATCTCAAAACCTTCATCCAGGTCATCAACAACAATTGAATCATCAACCGGCTGGCTCCACGGGATCTCCTCAATCCCCTTGACGGGTTCCTTGTTCACAATCTTCTCAGTATCAATAGAACTGACGTTCATTAAGAAGACCATCCTGTTAAGCGATAGATAGGGTTCCAGATAATAGCTGCTTGGAAGTCTGGATAGAATTGTGCCGTATTGAAGAGAATGCCTTCCGGCAAGTCTGATGGGCTCACTTGTTGCGAGTTCATAATTATTGGCTTCTCCCGGATATAGATATACAAAACGAAAAACCCCGGGCACGGGCTCATCATTTCTTACGGTAAACAACAGCTGATATTGCGGACTTCCATCCTCATCATCAGGGATTCGATAACCCCTTGCCTCGGAAACAACAAAGCCCGGCAGCTGGGCGCTGCCAATCCAATCGCCGAATAAGTCGTTAAAGTCATATCCCAGATCCTTTCCGATCTCTATCATATCATCAACAGAAAAACACTGGCCCTGGTGATTATCTCGAATGGTTGAAAGCAACGTGGCCGTTTTTTCCCGGCCAAGCATATCCATTATTGCCTGTGACATAGCATAGCCCCTTAATGTCAGGACATCCACCGTATCAGCCGGGTCCTTCCAGGGATCCATGTCTTTCAGGGAGACCTCGAGGGCCTTTTCCCATACTGCTGGTCGTGATGTCATTGTCCTGATAGTCGCATCGGAGAAAGATACGCCTATAGACCTGGTCTGATAGTAGTTCAGTAATACTGAAGTAATGATAGAATTGATTTGGGTTCCAGTATAAATATGCGCGGAAAAATAACCCTTTGTGTCTGTGACCAGAAGTCCGGTAATCGTTTCCATTACAAAATTAAGGGCAAGGCCTTCGGGCCCCTTAGCGGAGGTCTGGTATTGGAAAAAATTTCGTGGCGCCCCTATTAACACATTTCCCCCGGAGAAATCGTTCTTAAAAAAGGTCTGAAGCCTTTCCCATTTTGCCTGGGCTATTCCTCCTTCTCTGTCCTTAAACTTATCAGGATTTCTGAAAGCCGAATCAAAACGAGCTGTTGGTAGGGATAACTCCCTGAGCAACAATAACCCCGGAGGAAACTGGACCGTTTCAAGCCGCCACCCTCCTCCGTATGCCCTTAACCAGTTGGGGACCTCTACCACTGTAAACCCGTCGTATGGATACCCCAGCCCCATATCCTCTGCCTCTTTTAATCTATCACCTACCCATTCGCGTATCCTATCACCGGTCTCCGCGAGCACCTCAATATTCTTCATATGTTTTTTAGAAACCAGCAGTTCCATTAAGACATTATCCACTTCAAAGGAACGGCTTTCAAACTCTGACGCGATTAGTGCGACCTCCGGTACATGAGATGGGGGTGAAAAACGGAACACATTAGATCCATCTTTTTCCTCCACCTTTTGTCGCCTGCCAGGTCCTGCCACCAGCCATTTTTTCGGAAGCTCAACTAAAAGGTCCACATTAAAATAATCAGCGGCCCGTTCTCGGGCGTCATCACGTCCCTTTTCAACCCCGGATGCGGGCAGCCATCGGCTAGCAGGCATTAAGGCCACGAAACCTGAATTGAAAATAATATTTCCAGTTCCAAGCAGGACGATATTGTTACTGTTCAGAAGACTCATCTCCCAAAGATTCATAGCGCTCCTGAGATACGCGAAGTTGTCATCAGGCAGACCTCCAGCGTGCAGGCGTAGAACTGTTTCTTCGCCAGGGGAAAGGGTTTCAGGCAGTGTGATCTCCAGCAATCCGTTATTATGGATGAAATCTACCGGTTTACCTGTTACATCAAGGACCTCTGTTACTTCTTGGCCCGGATTCAGGGTAAACAGGGCCTTTTTTAACGGGTTATCTTCAGGCGCACAGAATCTAATATCCAGATCAAGTTCCAGTTGTTCTCCAGGAACGATCTTCACTTTTCCGGAGATGGTTTTAAGATCGGGCACAGGCTCCCGGCTATATTCGCTATGTGCTTCATACCACAATACCTGGTTTCTAGTTACTTTTACATCATTAGAATAAACAAAACCTAAAAGGCCCGCTGCTATAATCACAATTGCCATTCCCGCTACAGCAAGTTTCCCACGAGAACCGTCATCAAGCCGAGGATGAACGGCAGCGCTTACGCCGAGTATACCAAGGGAGGCAATGACCATAGCTATCCTCTGCAGCACACCGTCTACATCGGTTATGTAGGGGACTACTTCCGAGGGAAAAACATTCTGGAACATCCCGGAAATATCAAACATCTGGGCCTTATAGAAAGGAAGCTTTAATACTGCCCAGAGATCCAGTCCCATAAATATTAAAAGAATAACAGCCGAGACCAACCTGTTGCGTACAAGTAAGGTCACCAGGAACACTATTGACAGCACAAATGCCAGACATGGAAGGCCCATAAAAAAGACAAAGGCCACAAGTGAATATAGCTCCACGGGTTCGCCGATCGGGGAACCTACCCCCTTAAGAAGCAGCCCTAAAAGCTCAACCAGGACTGCCAGTATTAGGACAGGCACCCAGGCAGGGATAAGGATGCCCAGGAAACGGCCTGCCACAAGCTCGAGGTTTGTATAGGGACGGGAATCAAGAACTTCCATCATCCGTTCGCTCCTGTCCCTTGCCCTGACATCAAATGCCAGGAACACCACACCCACTGAATAGATCAGCAGGGAGTACATTCCTATATAACTAACCAGAAACTTGGGGCAGATAAGCCCGGCAGTTGCGGAATATGTTGAGAACATGCCGTGAAGAATGGAGTAATAAATATATGCAACAAATACAATCAGGTAAGAGAACGACAGGAATACCCAGTAACGCACAAGGCGTGTTGTGATACGGCTTTCAGCCTGGGCAATAGACCAGACCTGTTTCATATTAAGCATTATGCCACCCCCCCCTCAGAAGTCTCTATGCTTCTTCCGCGTGCTGCCATAAAGGCCATGTATGCCTCTTCCAGGTTAGGATTCTCTATAGGTCTTGCCCCTGGGGGAAGATTCCGATCATCAGATACTGCCCGGATGGTAACTTTATCCTCCCTGTCCTCTCTTGACACTATTTCCAGGTTAGCGGTAACCCGTGCCTCATCCTGACGTGGTATGGTTATCTCAAGTACCGAACCCACAGCCATTTTAACAAGTTCGGATGGACTGCCCCTGAACTCCACCTTTCCGTGATCGATCAAGGCCATATCGGAACATCCTGAACCCAGATCCGCGACTATGTGGGTGGAAAGGAGGATGACCCGGTCCTGACCAAGCCTGGTCATCAACTGTCTGAAATTCAGGCGCTCCTCAGGATCCAGCCCGACTGTAGGCTCATCCACGATCAGTATATTAGGCTCGTGGACAAGGGCCTGCGCCACACCTAGTCTCCTCACCATGCCTCCAGAAAGTTTCTTGACTTTCCGGTCAGCCACATCGCTAAGGCCGACAGACTCAATGATCTCATCGACCCGCTTATGACGAAGAGATCTTTCTTCAAGGCCGGAAAGGGCTGCAAGGGTATCCAGTACCTCTGCCACCCGGTGCAGACGCCATGCGTTGAACTCCTGGGGTAGATACCCTATCAGACTCCGCACCTCCCTGCGATTATTCACTACATCATAGCCACCTACAGAGACCTTCCCTTCCGTGGGAGGCAGCAGGGTACAGATGATACGCATAAGGGTGCTCTTACCGGCTCCATTAGGACCAAGTATCCCGAAAAGCCCTTTACCTATGTTAAGGTCAATGCCATCAAGTGCGACAGTGTCGCCTTTATAAATATGACGGACTCCTTCAATAGCGATATACATCTCATTTTTAGCCTGTTCCATATAACCTCCTATCTGTTGAGCCCGGGTGTGTCATCTTTAAATCTGAGTTTCTTTACATATCGACCGTATCTTGTTTTGGCCATTTTTAATAGCCTTGATTAATAAGAACTAATACTTAGAACCATCAGGTATAAATTTAGATGACTACTTTATTCCCTGAGTTATTTCAACTTAATTCTTGTAGTTCATCCGCTTAATCAATACGATAGAAAGGGCGAATTGTTTCAAAAAATCACCATGATCCTTGCCGCTTGTAAAAGACCTGTAAGATCTATTTGTATTGATTAACTGGATGAATAATTTTTGTTATACATCAGGGCTGATTTGGGTATGGAACACCCCTTTGATGATCCTGATCTTTTGATCCAGAACAGGGCGTGAGTCATTTTGTCTTGACACGCAAGGGTTATCTTCCTATGCTGCTTTCCTGAAAAAGCAAGTTCCTATCACCGCATCAGATACTATGATTTGAATACAGGTGAAATAGAGCTGGAAGTTTCGAAAAAGCTTCAAAAAAAGAGGGTGAAGAAATAAGGAATTTCGCGATTCCAGATAACTGACCTGAACTATGATAGCAACCTATGGCAAATTACAATAATGAGCTTGATTACTTTTTCCTGCCGAAATCGATAGCCATAATAGGCGCCTCTGAGAGTTTACTTTCATACGGTGCGCGTTATATACAGGCTTTACTCGATTTCGGGTATAAAGGCAACTTATACGCAGTAAATCATAAAGGCGAGGATGTCCTGGGATACAAGATTTACCGCACACTGGCGGATATCCCGGATCCAGTTGATATGGCGTTTATTTCAATCCCAGCCAGATTTACTGAGGATATGGTAAAGGAGTGCATAGAAAAAGGGGTTAAGGCAGCTGTCCTGTTCACCGCGGGTTTCAGCGAAACAGGGGAACAGGGCCGCATCATCGAGCAGCAAATTGTACAAATCGCGGAGAAGAAGATCAGGATTATGGGGCCTAATTGTTTTGGCCCATACTGTCCTGAGGGTGGAATTACTGTTGTCACCGGCGGAGATTTTTCTAAAGAACCAGGGACAGTGGGATTAACCGCTCAAAGCGGCCAGTTGTCCGAGTGTATTATAGGCCGGGCTTTAGGGGAAGGCATCAGATATTCAAAGGTCGCCAGTTATGGAAACGCGTCCGATATAAACGAATCCGATCTTCTTGAGTATCTGATGCAGGATGAAGACACAAGGATAATAACATCATATCTGGAAGGCGTAAAAGACGGACCGCGGTACTTCGACATAGCGCGCCGTAATTCCGGTAAAAAGCCGCTGATAATTTGGAAAGTGGGGATGACTCAGATCGGCGCAGCCGCATCGTCATCCCATACCGGCTCTCTTGCGGGAACAGATACCGCATGGGATGCATTTTTCCGGCAGTCAAAGGCCATTCGGGTTTCAACTCTGGATGAACTGACGGATACGACAGTCGGATTCTCCTGCATCCCTGAAGGATGCGGCCTGAGGGTTGCGTATGTAAGCGGGGGAGGTGCCGGCACGGTTATAGGGGCGGATGCATGCGAAATCTCAGGGATGCAGATGCCGGCCTTTGCCGCGGAGACTGAAGCGAAACTTCGTGAACTGCTCCCGGCTATTGGGACATCTTCAAAAAATCCGGTTGATATCGGAAATCCTCATCCCCCCCTGGAACTTCTGGAGGCCCTTCTTGAGACGATGTCCGCTGACAAGAATATTGATATTATTGTAATAAGAAGGATATTGTTTTCCGTCAAAATGAGCAAGATCTTCAGCGGAACCACGGCACCGCCGGAAGAACAGCAGCAGGCAATGCTTGAAGTCCCCGTAAGAGTAAAAAACAAATACAAAAAACCTATAATAATAATACTCCCGGAAGACCTTACGGGAGTCGAATCAATAGAGCTTGAAGTAGAAAGGAGAAATATTCGTGATTATTTCTTCGCAAACGGTATTCCGGTCTTTCTTTCAGAGCACAGGACATTTAAAGCCCTTTCAAATCTTGTAAAATTCAAACAGGTATCCGGAAAGGACATTATCCCTAAAAGAATGAAAAAGGGCGTCTCATCAGACAACAGAGACATATTTTTGGACATATTAAAAAAGTCTGATAGCAATATCCTGGATGAGATACAAT
>CAYUYB010000180.1:0-6029 GCA_964449025.1 uncultured Desulfobacteraceae bacterium | reverse complement strand
TCTATTTCTTGGTCGGATGCGGCTTGGGGGCCTATCTCCAACTCGCCGGTCTCATTTATTGTAAGATCATCAAGTTGTAGCTCTATCTCGGATTCCTCTTCTGCTTCGCCTCCCGCAGGTAGCCCTGCGTCCATATCAGGTAAGATAGCTGTTTCTTCGTCAGCACCAAAAGCCTCCTCGGAAGCAGGTTCTTCCAGGGAGATGTCTCCCAGTTCCATGGACATGTCTTCCCCGCCTTCCTCTTCCTCCAAAGCCGTGATATCATCCAGGTCAACGGCTACCTCTTCTTCTCCGGAGAGCTCAAATTCTCCCGAATCCTCCTGATCAAGGCTGATTTCAAGATCCTGTCCCTCATCAGCAGCCATTTCAGATGTATCCAATACCCCTGATTCATCCAGACCCATATCTATCTCGCGCAAACCCTGCAAAGACTCTGACGAATCTATCGAAAAGCCGACATTGGATTCATCAGCTTCTCCTGTGAGTATCCCCAGCAGGGAGGGGGGGGCCGGCCTGAAAGAAGGGAGGTTTAGCCTCGCCTGCTCGTAGGATATATCCTTGTTACATTTAGGACATACCTGGTTGTAATCAAAACTAATGTAACCGCATTTAGGACACTTCATTTTTTACCCCTAACTAATGTTGGTGTGCAAATAATTGATCCCGATGGAATCAAGATGTGTTTTTACCGTAAAGACTGTATATAACATGCCATACTTTTTGTATTTCGTCAAGTATTTAATATTCGAGATAATTTTGAGCTTTTATCTATCACCATTGGATCCCCGTATGGCCTTTCTGGCCAGTTCATCACAGCGTTCGTTTTCCCTGTGTCCATGGTGCCCTTTTAGCCATATCCATTCGATATCATGAGGCTCGCTAACGCGCAATAGAAGTTCCCAGAGGTCGCGATTAAGGACCGGCCTTTTCTGTGAATTCATCCAGTTTTTGTCTATCCATCCGCGGATCCATTCCTTCATGCCTTTGATAACGTAAGCGGAATCGGAGAATACCCTGACCCTGCACGGTCTTTTAAGTTGTTTCAATGCCTCAATGACCGCAGTCAATTCCATCCTGTTATTGGTTGATTCAGCCTGGTGTCCTGATATCTCCTTTACGTTATTGCCGAACCTGAGGATAGCTCCGTACCCGCCAGGGCCGGGATTCCCGCTACAGGCGCCGTCAGTAAATATATCTACCGGCGTGCCCCTGGTTTCAGCCGTCTTTTTATGCGTTGCAGGTTTCATAAGGCCTATACAGGATAATAGATGAAAACATATCACTCCTGTCCAAAAACGATTTACCACAGAGGGTCAGAGGGCACGGAGGATATCTTATTTTTAATCCGACAAAGAGATAGTTGCCGGATTAAAGCCGTCATCCCTGCTTTTTATATCTCTGATCGAGTCATATTCAATCAAACATTTAAATCTAACAAATCAGCGACATATTTTTATTTTGGACAGGAATCAAAAGATGTCCACGTAAATGATATAATAATATTATTGTAGTGACAATATTTTAGATTTTGTCTTACTATAGCATCAGCAGGTGAGTTTATTGTTCTCCCGGTATCAGGGCGTCATCCGGCGTTCCACGGGTTCAACGTTTTATGTAACGCCCCGCGCCGGTGCCGGGCTGATGACGGCATAAATACATAAGGTCGTTTTTTCGGCCCAAGATAAGAATTGAAGATACTTGAAGATCATATTATCTCCTTAAAGGAAAATATCCTGGACGCGGCGTTCGAAGACGGCGGTGTGCTCTTCGATCTCCATGATCGTGTTTCCATGGCGGTGAACCGAACAGGAATGGGGATATTGGGCTTGCTGGACGGGAAAAGGGATGTCAGACAGGTTGCCGGAAACCTGGCTGTTATATACCAGAAACAGGAAGACGAAGTAAAACACGATGTGGTAGCCTTTTTATCGAACCTTTTGGAAAAGGGCTGGATCAATGTCACTTGAAAGAGCAAAGATTAAGGTTAAGACGGATATCGTGCTCAGGGAAGAGGAGGAAGGGGCCTTCCTGTTCGATCCTAACACGGGGCGGATATGCTATCTTAATACGCTTGGTGTTGAAATCTGGAAGTCCTGCAATAAGCTCATGACGTTTGAAAGGATAGTGGACAAGATCTCTCTCGATTTCACGGATATCTCCAGGGAACAGATCACAGAGGACTGCATGAAATTTCTTCAGGATTTGGACAGTTTCGGTTTCCTTGCCGGCGAAGCGGATGAAAAGGGAAGGCTTTGATGTCTGACAAAACAGAGGGGAATTCGGATTATCCTTTGCGCGCGATCTATTTTTACCCCACGGAGTCCTGTAACCTGAGGTGTATTCATTGCTGGATCAAGCCGGATTACGCGCCGGATAAAACAGCCTACAATGAACTGAATAAGGAAAATATCTCCGTTGAGGATATGGAGAAGGTCATAAAAGACGCGCTTCCTCTAGGCTTGACCCATGTAAAGATCACTGGAGGCGAGCCATTACTAACCCCCAATCTTCTGGAATATATAGATTGTTTCTCCAGGAACGGACTTTCTTATAGCATGGAAACAAACGGCACCCTGCTCACTGAAAAGACTGTCAGTGAGCTCAAGGCAGGCCGTTTAACACAGATAAGCGTCAGCCTTGACGGGAGCTGTCCAGAGGTACACGAAAGGATAAGAGGCGTAAAAGGCAGTTTTCACAAAACAGTAAAGGGGATTAGATTGCTCATTGAAAACAACATATCCCCTCAGATCATTTTTTGCATTATGAGGATAAATAGTCGCGACCTTGAAGATACCATATCCCTGGCACACGAAATCGGAGTGAGATCCTTCGAGATTAATCCTCTTGCCCTCCTGGGGGTCAACGGACAGAGGGGAAAAGAGGTGGAAGGCCTTTCTGTCGAAGAGCTCATAAGCCTTGAAAAGAGGATAGAAAATGAATTGTCTCAACGCTTTGCTGATATGCGTATCTCTCTCTATCTCCCCCCCGCGCTTAAGGGGATCAAGGAGCTTTCCCGTCATCCGATATCAACATGCAAGATACACAATATCTGCGGGATCCTTTCCAACGGCGATGTGTCCATCTGCGGGATCGGCCGGAGAAAGAGGGAACTGATAATGGGGAATGTCAGAGAGGCAACTATCGACCGGATATGGAAAGAAGGGGCTGTCTTTAAAGAGATACGAGAGAAGGTGCCTTCCAAGCTGGAGGGGATATGCGGGAGATGTATCTTCAAATATCATTGCCTTGGATTCTGCAGGGTTGACGCGCTTGTGGCGGAGATGCCGTTAGTAGCTCCATATAGTCTTTGTGAAGAAGTCTTCCAAAAGGGGCTTTTCCCGGACTCCAGGATACTTTAGAGGCTAAGTACTCTGCAATAAAGGAAAGGTTTTTGACATGAAAGTGCCTTCGGCACCAGAAAGAGTAACGCTCAATATCACAAATCAATGTAACCTGAATTGCCTGTATTGCGCTGTTTCATCTACCAAGAACGCGCCGGGGGACATGAAACTGGAAGAATGGCGGGCGGTTATTGATGAGCTTGCCAGGATCAAGGTGTTCAATCTGTTGATTTCCGGCGGTGAACCCTTTCTCAGGGGGGATCTTTTCGAGCTCCTTGAGCACATCTTGAAATATCACTTCAGGATTTCCATCAACACCAACGGGACCGTCCTCAATGACCGGGTTCTCTCGCTGGTTTCCGGTTCCCGCCGCCTGGATAATATCCAGGTGTCCGTGGACGGCCCTGACCCGGTAACACATGACGCTATCCGGGGCAGGGGGACATTTGAAAAGGTTATTAGCGGTATTAATGCCCTGCGAAGACGGAAGATTCCATTCAGTTTCTTTGTGGTGGTGTGCAGGAACAACAAGGATCGTCTGGGAGATATTATTCGCATGGCAGAGGATGCGGGGGCGTCACAGGTCACGTTTTCGACCTTGCTGCCCCAGGGGAGCGCCTTAGCGCATCTGGACGACCTTTTTCTTTCCTTCGAAGAGCGGAAGAAGGTCGAGTCCGAATTAAGGTACTTAAAGAAAAGGAATCCGAGATTAGTCAGGGGTTCATTGATGCAGACAATTGAATGGATGGATATGATTCGTAAGGTGGGCGCGGCAAAGGAAAGACCGGTGACGCCTAATAAGATCACCAGTTGCGGCGGAAGCGTTTCAGAATGTTCCATACGGCCCGAAGGATGGGTGATTCCATGTGACCGTCTATGGGACTATAAAGTTGGAAATGTTAAAGAGGAATCCTTCCAGACCATATGGCTTAATTCCGAGATGTTCGGACGTTTCAGAGAGAGATATTCCCGTCGTATGGACTTTTTTGAGGAATGCAGAGATTGTCCTTACGCTCATATATGTCGGGGAGGCTGCCCGGCGGTACCCTATTATATGGGGAGGGGGATTGACGGATGGGATCCGCTATCATGTTTCAGGGTGTTTTCAGGAGAGATAAAGGGTTATGTTTAGAGGGACAGGTCCGGGGAAGGGACATCTGAATCTCGAAATAGGAGGGCAGGCCTTAAATATCCTTTTGCCCGAAGCGGATTGCAGATTGCACAGCACCATAAAAAGGGAATGGGGTCGATACATAAAGGATTCCGATGAAGGTAGTTGCACTGTGGAAGTCTTGCCCTACTCACAAGAACGGGCTTATGCATGGGACACGGAGGAGCTTGATCGCCTCAGAAGGTATTTTTCAATGATCCACAGTCGCTTTCCGGCCCCTGATCAAGCACGTGGGGCGACTGAAGAATCGATCCGTTTGCTGCGGCATCTGGATCCCGAAGAAGAGAGGAGCAGGCTTATAGGTTCCCTTTTTGAAAGGCCGGGATCCCTCCTTTACGCCCGTACGGGCCCTGACTTCTTTTTCTTTGACACGGAATCTGGTTCAGTTCTCCTTTTTATCCAAAAGAAGGCCCTGTTATTCAATATCCTTTTGAGATTTGTGAACGGGATCAGTTTTAGACAATCCGTTCTGATGCCCGGGTTTATAAACGGCGTGATGTTTGCTTTATCCTATATGTTAATGCGTAATAAGGGCTTATTGCTTCACGGTTCGGCAGTACAGAAGGGCGGCAGGACGGTCCTTTTTTTAGGGACTTCCGGCGCCGGTAAATCGACCATAACCCGCCTCTGCAAGCCGGATGTCTGTTTCTCGGATGACGGAGCTGTTGTCAGGAAAGAGGATGCCCGCGTCTATGCCTATCGATCCCCTTTCACCCAGGACAGACGAAGGGACAGGAAGCCTGCACGGGTGAGGGGGGCGGTCGATAAGATATTTCTTTTGAAAAAGGGGCATAGGCATGTCGTTGTCCCCGTTGAAAAGAGTGAAATAATGCAGGCCGTGCTGATGCACCTTATCCATTTTTATAAGTATTTAGATGATCAGACCGCGCGAGAGGGTTTCCATGTAGTTAAGGAGATTCTGGATGCGGTTCCCGTATATAAATTAGAGTTTGCAAGGCAAGGAAAAATATGGGATGATATAATATAGTATAAAAAAGCGGAGAAACCAGCAAAATGTCGGAGAAGGAAGACAAGGATAAACGCTATGAGCCCCCGGTGATCAAGGAGATCGGAGGCGTGTTTGAACAGGCCATGGGCGCGTCTCGATGTGTCAACGGGGCGACCTTTCAGGCAGGCGATTGCCCCGGCGGGGTGGGGGCGCAGAGCGGATGCCCCGGGGGGACCTTGGATCAGGCTTGTCTTGGCGGGGGAAGTGACACAGGGGGCTGCACCACCGGGTGGGGCAATTGAAAAGCCTTTTATGGAATTCTATCCTCGCGCAATAGAAGCCCTTCGAATCTGGCCAAGGCCTCGACACACAAGGCTGTTGTCAGGGCTTCCGATCCGAACCAGACAAAATGAGGGACAGGGGGCATAGGTCCCGCGTAAAAAGGGATTCTTCTCCAATTCCCGCCTTGTGTCTGCCTTTCGATGATATCAATAATAGCTCTCCTCAGGACAGATAGGTCATTGTAATGAAAATTCAATAAAGTTGAAACGGCGAGGGACGTATCCAG
>CAYUYB010000179.1:0-6037 GCA_964449025.1 uncultured Desulfobacteraceae bacterium | reverse complement strand
TTTATCTCAGTTTGAGATTTTCCTATCAGATGAAAACCTCCGATAAGAAGATAGACATTTTCTTTGAAGTGGCTTCGGGCGTAATCAGCGATCTCCACAATACCTGGGTGAGCGCATCCGGTAATAACAACAAGCCCTTTGCTGGTTTGAAGGACAAGGGCTTGCTCTTTTATGGTCCCCCCTAATTCCCCGGTAGTGTGAACACCCGGATAGATCATCAAGGGGCCTCCCACTTCCTTAATATCGGCACCAATAACGGCTATCTGTTCCTTGGTGTTATCAGGGAAGGATTGAGGGAGATACACGGTGGCGGGACGGCTTTTATGCGCAAGAAACCCAGAAATGCCGCCCACATGGTCCCCGTGTATATGGGACAGGACCACGCTGTCTATGTCTTCGGGATCGATAGCCATCTCCTCCATATTCTGAAGCAATATGGAAGGGTCACCTCCTGTATCAAAGAGGAGACGATATTCAGGAAGGATTACCAGGCATGAAAACCCCCAGGCGGGCTTTAACCCCTGTTCCCATATGTTGTTGTCATAGACTATTACAAGCCGTGGTGTGTCCTTAGGGGCTGGTGCGGTCCATGCGTGATTGAATTGCAATGAAAATGCAATCAACAGTATTGGTATTAATATGGCGGGCGGAAGCACCTTGGAGATTATTGTTGAAATATTCCTCATCTTATCGCCCCTTTTCCAATTTTTACTTTAATCGCTATCTGTTATACGCAACCCGGTTAGAGGCACCGGGCCCAAGGATAAGGTTTCTTCAGACACATATCCTTAGGCCCGGCCGATATCTTCCCTCTGTCATGATGAAGATTCCGAAGATTGTGACTCAATATCTTCGATACGTTTGTTTATGGCGTCGAGGTCGTCCTTTATGGCTGATGCTTCGTTCTTAAGCATATTGACTTCATCCTCGGGTTTCATGCCATAGGGAGTTCTATAGGGGGCATTGTAGGCCGATCCGTACCATCCTCCCGGAGGAGGATAAGTACCTCGCGAGCCATAATAGCCTCTTCCATAACCGTAACCGCGGCCCCAACCGAAGCCAGCTCCGAAGCCTCCCCTGAAACCTCTACCCCAGCCCAGTCCGTATCCTCGACCATAACCATAAGGGGCGCCGTAGCCTGCATAGCCCGGGTTGCAATACCCGCGAGCACCACCGGTCATGGGGCCTTCGCCCCTGGGTCCTGTTCCATCCAATCCTGGCATAATAAAACACCTCCTTTCTAGGTTCATCCTATATGTTATTGCCTGTGCGGCTATGGCCACATCTTATCTAGTGTTCATGCATAGAATAACCCCTGCGCGCCGCTCGCGTTCCTAAAATAATCTATTCTACCATCTTCCCCATGCGTGGCAAAGTCGACCCCAGCCCGGGTCTCTTCCGAAGCCCCGGAAGCGGCCGAACCCGGGCCAGAAGCCTCTTCGGAAACCCGAGCCCCGTCCGCCGAACCCGCGACCACGAGCAAAGCCGCGTCCATAATAGCCCGGACCCCAATAAGCAGGACCGAATACTGGCACCGGGCCATAGCCTCCCTGGTAAGGATTACAGTAACCAAGTCCCCATCCTGTGATAGGACCCATTCGTGCGGGCCCTGTTCCGTCAAATCCGGGCATATAAAGCACCTCCTTCCTTCTAATACCTGCCGCCCCAGCCTCGGCCGTGCCGGCGGCCCCTTCCTCTGGGTGGCATATCAAAGTTCCCGCCCTCTATCCTGAGTATCTTACCCATAACCAGGGCGTCTGCGACAATTGATCTGGCCTCAGCCAGGATTCTCCCAAAGGTCTGGCGAGAGACATTCATCATCTTAGCGGCTGTCTCCTGGTCCATGCCCTGAAAATCGGTTAACCTGATGGCCTCAAGGCCCTCGATGGTAAGAAATGCCTCTTTTCTGCCCCATGGGGGGGTGCTGGCAGGCACAAAGGCCTCCACGATAGGGTGTCCCTGAACGAATCTTGGTTTTACGGGTCTTGGCATCCAATCCTCCGGTTATGAGCTTACGCTCATAATATAGGTTTTATCCAATAAATGTCAATACTTTTTTTATAGATTATGCTCATTATTTTAGGGCCCCCTTTTTCCCAAGATATCCATCATGGATTATAGAAATAACTCATGGCAAATCCAGGTGATTTTAGTGAGGGTTTAAAACTGTACAATCCTGATATATTTATTATAATAGAATAATTTTTGAGTTTTTTATTCAGGTTTTTGATCGAATCCAGATAGCTTCCCTGAAGAGACGGACCAGCGGATGGACCGAGGAATAACGGGGAAAAAACCGTGTTAATCAAGGAAAAGGACTGAATGGGGAAAGATAGGCATTACCAGATCCCTCCTCACGTTACGGAGATTATACTGGAAAGTATCTCCGACGGGGTGTTTACGGTGGACCATGAGTGGCGTGTTACCTCCTTTAACCGTGCTGCTGAGAGGATCACCGGGATCCCCAGGGAGAGGGCTTTGAAAAAGCACTGCTGGGAGGTCTTTCGCTCCAACATGTGTGAAACGGATTGCGCGTTAAGCCGAACCATGAAGATGGGGAAGGCATTTGTCGATACCTCGACATATATCGTGGATAGCCAGAAACGGCGGATCCCGGTGGTTGTGAGTACCTCTTTACTCAAGGACGATAAGGGCAGGGTGCTCGGCGGGGTGGAGACATTCCGTGACATGAGCCAGGTAGAAGAATTGAGGAAGGAGCTGGAGGGACGTTACCATATTGGGGATATGATAAGCCGAAGTCCTTCTATGGAAAAGATATTCAGTATCCTGCCACAGGTGGCGGAAAGCGACAGCACCATACTTATCCAAGGAGAAACTGGGACCGGCAAGGAGCTTATGGCTAGGGCGATCCATAATCTAAGCCCCAGAAGGGAGAGGCCTTTTATCGCCATAAATTGCGGAGCCCTGCCTGAGACCCTCTTGGAATCCGAGCTTTTCGGGTATAAGGCAGGCGCATTTACAGATGCTACCAAAGATAAGCCCGGCCGTTTCGCGCTCGCAGAGGGCGGCACTATCCTGCTGGATGAGATCGGGGATCTCAGCAACGCATTTCAGGTTCGTCTCCTGCGGGTGCTTCAGGAAAGGACCTATCTCCCCTTGGGCGGGGTAAGACCGGTCAAGGCTGACGTGCGGGTGATTGCGGCCACCAACAAGGACCTTAATAAACTTGTGAAGAGCGGCCGGTTTAGGCAGGATCTCTTTTACCGAATTAACGTGGTGCGCTTGACGCTCCCTCCCCTGCGGGAGAGAAAGGAAGATATCCCCATGCTGGTAAGGCATTTCATCGAGGTATTCAATAGGCTAAGGGGGAAGTCGGTGGAGGGAATGAGCCAGGAGGCGCTTTCACTTCTCATGTTTCATGACTATCCCGGAAATATCCGGGAGCTGGAAAATATCATTGAACACGCATTTGTGCTCACTCCGGAAGGCCAGATTGATATCCACTGTTTGCCGGAACATCTCAATGTCCCTCGTTCCGGTCAAATAGTCCAGACAAGCATCGATAAGACCATACGCTCAGCAGAGACCCAGGTGATTATGGATGCACTCAAGCGGAATAGCTATGACCGACTTGCCACTGCCAGCGAGCTGGGAATACATAAGAGTACCCTATATCGAAAGATCAAGAGGCTGGGGATAGATCTACGGAGAAGGACGGACGTGCAATAAGAGTGGATTGATGTCGCATAATTGCAACTGTAAGGCAATATAAAGTCGCATAAATGCAACTTAATCTGGGATAACCATGGTTTCCATAATCTTAAATTTCCTAATAACCCTTTGAAAAGACAATGTTTTAAATAGAAGTCCGGTTATATTTTCCTCTCCGGCATGCCACTTGCATGCTTCATAAAAAACTCGGGGGTATCATCAATGAAGGTGGCCTTGACCGTTTGGGAAAACCGCGTCTCACCGCTTTTTGATGCTGCGTGTATGCTTCTAATTGCAGATATCCAAAGGGGCCGGGTAAGGAAAAAGCGCTATCAGCCCTTTGAATGCAAATCTCCCTATTTGAGGGCCGCTCGACTGGATGATTTGGAGGTTAACGTGCTGATCTGTGGAGGGATATCCGAGTTTTACGCAAACCTTATTGAGGCGCGTGGGATCAAGATTGTATCATTCGTGGCGGGGGATATTGACGAGATCCTCGAGGCCTATGTTAACGGCGATATTTATAGAAAAGATTACAGGATGCCGGGATGTGAAATTGGTAACGACACCACATTATAGATAAAGACGGATCTATGCCAAAGAGGAAAAGCTTATTCGGCCCTGTGCCTTCCCGACGGTTTGGGAGGTCGCTGGGTGTCGACTTGACACCCTATAAGACATGCGATCTGGATTGCGTGTTCTGTCAGTTGGGGAGAACCACAAACAAGACCATCAACCGGGAAGAATATGTCTCTACGGAGGATGTTATCCAAGAGATCGATGAGTGGCTGAAAACAAAAGAAGAGGCGGATTATATAACCCTTTCCGGTTCAGGCGAGCCCACGCTCCATTCGCGCTTCGGGGAGGTGCTCCAATTTATACGGGCAAAAAGTACTATCCCTGCTGTTCTCTTGACCAATGGGACCTTGCTTTATCTCCCTGAAGTAAGGGATGCGGCATCACATGCCGATATCGTGAAGGTTTCCCTGAGCGCCTGGGACCAGGCATCTTATGAATGGGTAAATCGTCCACATCCACAATTGAAATTCCACCAGCTGGTGGAAGGGCAGAAGGCCTTTCGGAGACAATTCCGGGGCGGACTGTGGATGGAAGTCTTTCTGGTCTGGGGAATGAACTCCACGCCTTCCGATGTAAGCCGCATTGCCTCCCTGGCGGGTGAGATCAAGCCGGATCGGATCCAGATCAATACGGCGGTGAGGCCGCCGGCGGAAGGATTTGCCGAGCCCCTCTCCATGGACCGTATGTTGTCTCTTTGCCCCCTGTTTCACCCTAATGCGGAAGTAATTGCGGAATTTAATTTAGAGAAAGATCTTAAGTTAGAGGCAAATAAGGAGACTGTCCTGTCTATGTTGCGACGTCGACCTTGCACGGCCGGTCAGATCGCTGGCGGATTCGGAATGCATATTAATGAGGTTTCAAAATACCTCGGACATCTTATGCGTTCAGGTCAAATCAGGCAGGAACGGAGAGACAATACCATATATTATACTGCCGTGAGGGGGAAAGATAAGGTGGTGCAGGAGCAGCCCTGTACAAAACAAGGAGATTGATCTGGTAAAAGTTATAAATGATGATTAAGGTAATAATATATCTCAATCACGGGAGACAAGAAACATGAAGATAGCTGTTACATCAACCGGGCCGAAACTGGATGATGCGGTGGACGCCCGTTTTGGAAGATGCCCCTATTTTCTGATTGTTGAGCTGGAGACACTGGAAACAGAGTCAATCCAGAACCCCAATATTTCACTGGGAGGAGGGGTTGGGGTCCAGTCGGCACAATTGATGTCGAAAAAAGGGGTGTCAGTAGTACTGACAGGCAATTGCGGGCCCAATGCCTTCAGGACCTTCGGGGCCGCGGGTATCGAGATGATTACAGGGATCTCCGGTTGCGTGAGGGAGGCGGTTGAGCAATTTAAAGCAGGAAAGTTATCATATTCTTCTGCCGCGAGCGCCCAGAGCCATTTCGGTATTGGGCAGGGCACGGGAAGAGGTCAGGCCATAGTCGGCGGCTTTAGCCGTTCATTAGACCCGGAAACGGCTATAGAGATAGAGGATTCGTTCACCAGAGAGAAGATGGAGGATTTGAAGAATATAGCTACGGACTTGCGCAGTCAGATAGAATCTATTGAAGCCAGGATCAGGGATCTGGAAAATAGCTGAGGAAATCCGTTTTAACTGTGATTCTGTCGACAAATTGCGCAGGATAACAAGATTTAACGAAGACAACAGGAGCAGCAGATGATCATAAGTATAGCCAGCGGAAAAGGAGGAACAGGAAAGACGACTGTGGCTACCAATCTGGCCGCATCACTTGAAAACGACGTTCAGCTCTTGGATTGTG
>CAYUYB010000178.1:0-6108 GCA_964449025.1 uncultured Desulfobacteraceae bacterium | reverse complement strand
GCCGGGGCTGCTTTACACCGCGAAAGAGAATATCGCGCGTGGCGAAAAGGATCTTAAACTGTTCGAGTGGGGCAGGATATTCTTAGAAGATGTTTCGGGCTCGCTTCCGCATGAAAGACCCTTTCTTGCCGGGATAATAACCGGGCTGTACAGACCTAAGGAGTGGTATGAGAATACCAGATTGACGGATTTCTATGATATTAAAGGCGCCACTGAAGCCCTTTTCAGGTCTGTGGGCATAAAAGATGTCAGGTTTAAGACGAACAGACCCGAACCAGGGTATCATCCCCGGTTTTCATGTGGCATATGGGTCGGGGATTCTTATGTGGGATACCTCGGGCAAGCAGACCCTGATGTGATTATGCGATATGATATCAAGGCCGGGAGCGTGCATCTTTTTGAGGTGGATATTGAGGCCCTTGTCGGGAATATGGGCAGGACAACTGTTAAATTCCGCCCATTCAGCAATTATCCGGCGGTCATAAGGGACCTTTCCATCATTGTGGATCAAGAGATAGAGAGCGGCCTGATCTGTGATATTATCCAAAGAGAAGGCAAAAGCCTGGTTGAATCCGTTAAGGTTTTTGATCTGTATGAGGGCAAAAAGACCGGCCCTGACAAAAAGACCCTGAGCTTCAGGATCATCTACAGATCCAAGGAAGGCACACTGGATGGAGACACGGTAAACAGTCTGCATGAGAGGATCATTGGTGTCTTAACACAAGAAACCGGTGGCTTATTAGGTCAGGATTGAGGATATCATGCGAATCCCTGATGACAAGCGGTATTTCAGGATCGGGGAAGTAAGCCGTATCGTCGGAGTGGAACCCTATGTCTTGAGGTATTGGGAAAGTGAATTCCCCCAGATAAGACCGGTGAGGGCTGATTCCAATCAAAGGACATACCAGAGAAGCGATGTGGAGGCGATTCTGGAGATCAAGAGGCTCCTGTACGATGACAAGATGACCATTGAAGGTGCCAGGAAGAGGCTCGGTAAGAGATATTCCAAAAAGAAGAGGGCCCCTGATCCTGAAGAATTTATCAGGGAACTGAAGACAGAGCTGCGAGATATCTTAAAGCAGTTGATTTGAGTAATAGTTCGCTGCTTTTATGGCCTGCCCGGTTGAATGCAATGTTATGTTTAATGGTTTTATGGTTTTTCCAACAAGATATCTTGAATAAGGTGTTCTCACAATAGCCAAAATAATATAGCGAAAAATATGAGCAATCCAGCAAATAGTTTAAGTAGATACATTATATTGGCACTTTGGGTCTTTTTATTCTTCTCTTGCAGTTAGGCAACTTGGTTGTCCACGAGTTCATTACAACACGGGCAGTTATTCAGGTGGCTATCTTAGACTAATCCGCATCTATCGCATCGTTTCGGCCTTTTTGCTTTGAGCTGGTATCCCAATAGAATTAACCTATCAACAACAGGCATCTTAATCCCTTAAACATAACTTTCAGTTATTTTTTCTTTTTTGCTATAATCCACACAGCATGAACAATTCCAGGAATATAACCTAATATGGTCAGTAATATATTAATCCAAAAATGTTTTCCAATTCCAACTTGTAAGAAGGCTGCCAATGGTGGAAAGATAATCGCACAAATAATTTTAATTAATTCTTTCACTTTTTCTCTCCAAATTGTTTTAGGGTCGGGCCAAGCTATCACCTTCGAATTTCATTATAATCTGACCAATAATAGGCGTTTTGGGGCCTTAAAAACCGATTCTGATATCTCTTTTTTGCCTCAAATAGCCACTTAATCCAGTTCCTCCTATCTTCCCCAAAGCTTAAAAGGAATCCTTTTTATGCCATCTATGCGTAACCTGCCAAACATATCCAGGGATATAACGTCTATTTGCTCTAGGCATCCTTTATTCTATTAAAAATGACTGTTTAAGCCCTTTTAAAAGACTATATTTAAGAGTATTATCTAATTACTTTAAACATTTACTTTGGTCCCCACCATTTCCATTTAAATTTTATCTGAAGATGTTCCTTTTTATGGGGCACTAGGTCCATGGGAAACACAAAAAGGAGGCTGGTGCCCTGATATGTATATTCAAAACCCTCCTCTGACTTGGACACGGTCATAATAGGATAAAACCAGATGGAGACAGGTCTGGAGAAGAGGAATATTAGCCTCAGATTATCCGGCTCATTCACTAGTTCAAAGCCGGTCGCATCGTCCTCTGCCCCTGTTTCCGATACCTTCCTGACAGCCCCGGATTCCTTGCAGCGATAATATCTTAGGGGGTCCTGGTCAGAGTACAGATTCAGGTTGAACTCACATCCATATGTGGTTGACACCGGATCTGCCCCCGTATTTTTAAAGGAGTAATCTATTGTCGCGCCTGCTTCGCCTCTAACACTAATTGATTTCTGGAGCAGCAATCCGGCCGGACCTATATGCCCTTTTCTGGAAAGTCTTATTAGGGCGCTGTGGGGAGTGAGCTTATCCTCTTCCAGTCGGTATTCGGCCTGAATAAAGTCGCCTTCTTCAGGGAAATCATTAGCTGCATAGCCGTGGAGGGTGGTTTTCGGGCCCAGGAAGTGATCCAGCAATGATATCTTGTCGTATGTATCATAGACGACAAGTTTGCTCAGATCCTCGCCGGAGTGTGAGATCTCATGGATGGAAGGGATCCCCTTGTTATCTTTTTCTTCAGCGATCTCTGTTTGTCTCATATTGGCCAGTTCATGGTGATAGGCCTCAGGTCTCCTGGTGAGGACATCAGCAAGGTTCAAGGCGGTGGGGAAATGACATAGTTCAAATATGCCTCCTCCTTTTTTCGGGGAGATACCCAGGCCCATTTCATGGTTCCATATCAGGATTTCGTCATACCCATCCTTGTCAATGTCCTCCTTGAACAGGATGATGTTTTTGCCCGAATCTGCCATGATGGATGACTGGGCCTTGATCAGATTCTCATGAACGGTACGCCGTAAGTGACCGAGGTACAGGCCGCCGAACACTCCGTGCCAGTAGGCGCAGTTACACTGGGCCCTCCAGAGGAGCTCCCTGGCCTCTTTATTATCAGCTATTGTTTTACTAAGAAAAAGCATCTTTTTATGCATCCGGTTGGATTCCTCATATTTTACCAGAAAATTATCCCAGATACCCCCTCTGACAAAAGGCCTCCATTTATCCCAGCGTCCTTCCTTTTTGAGGCCTGCTATTATGTCTTCGAGTATCAGGGTTTGCGCGGGGGGGAGGGCCCACCCCGTCATCTCTTCATAGGATGCCTGAGGCGGGTATATGCGTCCCAAAGGCGGGGTTGTCTCTAAAAAGTCCCCTGGCAAGGTTGTCCGGAGCCACTCCGTGTTATCCTCTATTGCCTTAAAGAATCTTTCAAGCCAGCCTTTCTTAATTACCCATTCATGGGTGCCGGGCCATAGGCCGAATTTTTCGCAGTCGTCCCCATACATTGCCAGGGTTCGGCCCATGTCGGCCTGGGCCTTGAGATGGGCTATTACATCTTCCACGAACCTGAAAGGTATTAGATACCGCATGATCATGGGTGTGGCCAGGAGACTCAGGATATGCCCCTCCTTTTCTGTCAAGTAGCTCCCGTAAATCTGGGAGTCAGCCAGGCCGGCATAATAAAAATGGGTATCATCAACGATAGTGTAGGATATGCCCGTGGACTCCAGTATCAGGGGCAGGGCGGGGTCCCACACCCTTTCCGCGAGCCATAGGCCCGTCGGCTTATACCGGAATCGTGTATTGATATAGTCATTCATCTTAAGGATTTGCCCCCTGCTATCGCTTAGTGGGATGGTGGCGAGCAAGGGTTCGAAAAACCCGCCGGAAAGGGGCTCAACCTGTTTTCGTTCCACCATGGAGGCCATCAATTCAATCATGTCCGGCCTGTTTTCTCCCATCCACTCCAGGACTGGACCAGAGAGATGGAGGCCGACCTTAACGCCGGGATGTGATTCCAAAAGAGCCAGTACAGGGCCATAGCATCTTTCGAATGCTGTTTTAAATACGTGCTCAAAGTTACCCACCGGCTGATGACAGTGTAAGACCATAACCAGATTCAGCATGACATTATTCTCCCATTATAAACCCCAGTAAACGGCCCAATTCTTGGAACAGGGCCTGACCATCGGAAGACAGGGTATCGAAAAAATCCTTATCGGCGCTAAGTTCATAAAAACGGTTCTGACACTCCCACAGGTCCGGGCGCATGTCCATCTCCGTCGCAAAGACCAAGAAATTAACAATGTTTTTCAGAAAAACAGCATCTTTTATCTCTGCCAGTGAATCCATCTGACGTCGCAGAAATCCCTGTGCCTCCTCTTTGAGCCTTGGCTGTTTAAAGAGATCGTGATCGGGAAGATCTCCCGGCCTCTTTTCCGCGGAAGACCCCTGAGATATGAGGCCCAGGTTTAGCACCATCCTGGCTAGGGGATCAAAATCCACAGGTCCTTTTCCGGGATCCATGGCCAAGATATCCAGGAGTTTATCGACAAACACCATTTGGAGAATAGTATCCAGGGATGGAGGGATACTTTCCCCGGCCTCCTGAATAATACTGGCAAGCCTGTGGAGAGGATCAACATGTCGCCCTATAGAGCCTTTTATTTGACAGTACAGGTCATGGGTCAGTCCGGAGATGACCCATTTCCTTGCATCTGGTATAATATCAGTCAGGAAAAATCTCCTGATATGTGGGATGTGGCCTAGATCTATCTCAAATCTGTCTTCCCGCGATGATCGCAGGAGCGCAGCGCGTGTCTCCTCCACCAGGTGATCCACTTCGATGCCCGTGCTATCGCCCACCAAACACACAGGATTCCCCCAGTCCCTCATAACAGCAACATATAACTTCCTGGATCTCTCGCCTGTCGTCTTTTCGACTACATCCACCTCTCCGGCAATTCCGGTTATACCCTTACCATCTATTTGCTTCTCCCACAGAACCTCTATCCTTTCAGAAAGCCAGGCGGGGATATCGTTCTTCCGGACCAAACACATCAATCCATAGTGGGCTGTCAATGATGTCTCGTCAATCAGTGAGGGCCTGACAAGGGACTGATAGACATCTTTTCCATGCTTGTAGAGGGCATTGTTGCTCTTTGCCTTGACCAGAAAATTCAAGAGCCGTGATTCAAGATCCCCTGACCATGGCCGTACAAGATCAATAGCCCTTAACGCGTATTTGAGGATCTGCGCTGTCTCTATGCCGGAGATATCGTCAAAGAACCAGCCGCAACTTGTGAACATGTAAAGCCCCATACGCTGGGATTCCATTAGCTTGAAGATCTCAACCCTATCGTCGTCACTCAGTTCCCCGATAGCATGGGTATTTAAAAAGGTGCCTTTCTCCGACTGATCCAGTATTAGGTCTATATATCTATCCCTGGCCTCCCAGGGCTCCCTGAGCAGTCTGCCGGCCCTATTTTCAAACACGGTGTTCAATTCTCCGGCCAACCAGTTAAGGCCATCCCTCAGCGGCCTTCTCCAGGACTGATCCCATCCCGGGTTCCGGCCCACACTACAACCGCAGTCTGACCGCCACCTCTCCACACCATGAGGACAACTCCATGAGCTATTTTCAAATATCTTTACCTCCTTTAGAGGCGGACACATTTCAAGAAACTGACCGTAATTGATCTGTTTGATTTCCCTGTCTCGTTCCATATGGTCGAAGATCCAAGACAGTGCCATTTCACCGAATTTAAAGTGATGGCCGTAGGATTCTCCATCGGTCGCCATGCTGACAAGCCTTGGTCCGTTGGAATAATTTTTAAAGATATCTTTTATGCTTGCCAGTAAGGCCTCTCCAGAGGAAAGGATTTTTTCATACGCGATCGCTCTGGATAGAGGCCCATGGTAAAAGAATACATCAATAAACAGGTCCTTGGTTTTATCCAGAACCACCCGGTAAGGCTGGGTGGTATCAATCAGCCCACCGGACACATCCTCCCAGGTATCGGGGATGTCATGTTCATCCGTCGTGGTTTGATCCGAGGTGGTGCTCGCCCGTTTTGACAGGGGACGAACAGACATCGCCTGGTTGGGAGAAAGGATGGTGAAGATTATTCCTTCACCGGCCATCAGTTTGAGGGTCTCTGTGTCAACAGCGGTTTC
>CAYUYB010000177.1:0-6130 GCA_964449025.1 uncultured Desulfobacteraceae bacterium | reverse complement strand
CGCCCTACCCTGTTGATATCGACCGAAGTGTGTATCTTTTCTGCTAGTCAGTGATGGCGTTTTGGCGTTACATTGACTGACTATTACCGCTTGCCTATTGCCTTATTGGAATAGCCGGAGGGGGTCTTGTCCCTGATGGCCCTGACCTGATAGTAATAGGTCTCTCCTGCTTTTACCTTCTGATCTTCGTAGGTCAGAACGTTCTTTTTAACGGTTGCGATGGGCCTGAAGGGACCACAGACATCGGCTGAGCGGTTGATCTCATATTCGTCAACACTTTCGGCTGTCTCACGCGGAACCTCCCAGGTCAGAGTTATCCCGGTCTTGGAAGGCACTGCTCTCAGGCTCTGTGGCGCATCAGGCTCCCCCTGCCAGGTCCATTTGATGATGCTGTAAGTATCAGGAGTCCGTTTCCATGTATAAATATCACCCTTGAGGGCAACCACTGGCTTTCCGTATTCCGCTAATGCCTCCTTTCTTTCTCCTACTACATCATCTCTACCAACCACCTTATATTTATTTATCGGTAAATCTATAATATTAGGACTTTCATCGCAATAATCAAACCTAATTACTCTGTAATGAGGCAAAATTTTTTCATTAGCAGTATATTGATTTTTTATCTCTACGATTCTTTGTATTGCATATAGGTTGCTTATTTGGTCTCTAAGATAATCATCATCTGCGCTATGATAATATTTCGGCTTTACTATATATTCCTTATCAGGATATTTAACTTTAACTTCCTTTCTGCCTTTACCTAGAGATTTTCTCTCCACCACCCCTAAAGCCAATGGTTTCTCTGCGTAGGTCTTGAGGATCTCGCCGTTGGGAAAAAATTGAACAAACCTCTCCTTTCCTTTCATGTTAGGCCTATATCCCCAAATAAAAATGGTGTCATCTGGTTGAACAGCTATTCGACCGAGAATAACTTCTTTTTCCCATAGTAGCGTACCCTTAGTGCTATATTTCTGTAATTTCTGATCGTAATTTGAGGTGTATATATTGTTTTGAGAATCAGCATCCATAAAAGCCGGCCATCCATAAGTTTTTTCAACATTTTTTGGTTTTATTCTAATTAAAAGATGTCCTTCAGGGTCAAATATTTTTACCTGTTCCTTATCGACTACAAAAATATTTCCGTTGATATTGATACTTCTTAACGATGGTACCGAAACACCCATATCATTGTATTCAATGGCAAATTCATTAGGGGCTTCCCCAAATGCTCCTTCAACAACTATAAAAGGACCTGTGAAATCTGCTACTGCTTGGCTCGTTAAAAATATTAGCACTAATATCTGAATAAGAAGTATCTTTAAAACTCTAATTTTTTCTATTACCATAATTTTATCCTCCCAAAACCGGATGGCTGAATTATGTTTCCATTAAAACGTATATCATTTCCAGTAATTCTTACTTTTCTTGCAAACTCTCCGTGATAACTACTTAAGCCACACGCATGGATAATATCATAGTCTATCTCTGGGTAGACGCTTCTATCATAAATACTCTCTCCCCACCTATCAGAGAAGACTATGGAGATGTGACCGTCATATCTTATCAGGTCTCCTTGTTTAAGCTTTTCTATATCATTTTCCTCAATCGGGTGTGTAACGTCCTCTATTGTAAAAAACATGTCTGCACTGAATCTATACGGAAAACCTTTAAAACCATTTTCCTCACAAACAAATCCATCTTCATCGTTATACCGCGTTTCTGCTTCAACCAGATTATTTACCTTTGTTTTTACATAATCAATCTCAGATTCTGCAAAATTGATGGTGCGTTGCACAAAAGCAGAGCAATCTATCCCCGCCCAGTAATGGCAATAAAACTTGTGATCTTTTGCTTTGGTGCAATCTGTTAAAGATCCATTTAAATAATTATCATTCCAATCGTTGTATTCATTCCTTCTAAGCCCTGCATATTGTTTACCAGTATCATTTATTTCTCCCCTGTAATCATCATAAGGCGTGCCCGTGAAAGGTTCTGGCGCATAATATAATTTTGTTGCTACCGAATGATATTCATCGAGTAAATCGTCACTGCCATAGCTGTATGAGATACCGATCCTACTCTTTCCTTCACGGTCCTTGAATTGTGTGATATCTTCGGCATATTCCTCCGCCTTTTCTATCATCTCTTCAATAAACTTTTCGACTACATTTTTATACAGCTCATACAGCCCGGTATCCGTGACGCCACTGCCGTTGAGGCGGCTGTCCAAGGTTTCCCCCTCTATGCGAAGCGTAACACATATTAGTGTTTCTTTGTCGATGATCTTGTCAGGGTCAGTAAGACCGTAATTTTTCTTGATCTTGTTGAACGAGTTTTTACTTTTATTTATTGTATTGTTTTTTACATTGAAGTGTTGTTTAAAGAGATGGATTGCATTTACAGTATTATTGTCAGCTTCATTACTGAATATCCCGTCTTCAGTTAACAGTGTATAGTTTGTTACACTCCTCTTTCTCGGCACCACCTGGTTCAAAAGCTCCTGCACAAAGTCCACCTTCTTGTCTTTGTCTTCCGTTACATTCTCTTCGGTTTTCCCAACATGGTTTGCATCTCCGCTTTCATCGTAAACAAACACTGCCTCTCCCGCCAATACCTCTCCCAGCGTGGTGTTGGAGTTGTTTTTGATGTTCCATTTGCCGGAGAATTCTCCCACTTCCTTATCATCATCCGAAAGAATGGTGAATTTGATCTCCACATGGTCTAGCCCTGTTGCTGGGTTACCCTCAATGGGTGGGGCCACTGTAGAGGCCGCAAGCTTTACCTCCACCTTTCCGTCCTTAAATTGAGCTCTCTCAGGGGGGTCAGTTTCCGCTTTCACTTCTTTGCTCAAAGGATAAGGATGATTCTCAGCAGGATATACCACCTCGGCCTTGATCTTGTTACTGTTGAGATCATTACCCTTGCCGTCTTTTCCTCTGATCACAATAGTCTTATCCCCTAATGGTGGATAGTAGTCATTCCAGCGAAGTTTGATATATTGATATTCAGGATCATCCTTCTCGAGGTAGATATGAGCAAGATCCAACTGGATAATCTGACTCTTTATCTCTACCCCTGACCCCGCATTAAGCAGCACATGGGCCTCATAGGTGCTCTCGGGATAAAACCAGAACCCCCGTGATAGAGTCACTGTTCCCTGACCCTGGGTATGCGCAGGGATATATGCAAAGGGCTCCTCATCTCTTAGAATAACCACGTAGGCGGTGGCTGACTCGTATTCCGCAGGAGCTATCGTATAGGTGATGGGAATATCTACCACCGTGAAGCCATCTTCATCTATCGGAATAAGCAGTTTTGAATCTGTGGTAATAGCCACCCCATAGACCTGCATCTGTACAGTTTTTTCATCTGTCAAATCAGACTCCATAGGATTACAGACTATATCGGCTCCGTCACAGGCTTGTGTCCACTTTTTCTTTGTCGTGGCAGTAGCCGTACCGTGAATGGTTATAGTGTTTTCTCCTGCTGCAACAGTAAGTTTTTGACTGAAGATCCCATTGGCATCGGCTGTGTCAGCTGTTTTGCTTTCATTTGTTTTGTTATTAGTAAACTCCACCGATGCTGTTTCAAACTGGGTATCTTCGTAGTATTCAGTCGTACCAACGATATACTCTTTACATGTCCCAGGGTTGCCCTCACACGTAACAGCATGTTCTTTCGTTCCATCCTTCTCTCTGAGAAAGTACATCCTCGCCTGAAGCTGAATAGGTGAATCAACTGCAACGGCATTAATATTATTCCCATTCTTATCTGCTGGGTGGACGCTTATCAGGCAAAACTCGTTTGACGGCGGTGAGCCACCATCACAGTTGCCAAAGGCATTGGTATGCAGATGAAACGTAACCGTCTTGTTCTTTTTGGCTGTGTTACAGGTAGCCTCTATGGGGTAATCCGCTGCGGGGACTGCGCCAGTAAAAACCTGTACGGCAGCGTTAAGGTGACTGGTTATCACCGCAAGCTCTTTACCTGCACCTGCCGAACCCCTGCATGTACTATAGCTGGGAATACCCTCCATGCACGAATCGCCCACTCTTACCAGCAAGGCGCTGAGGCGATCCTCATCGTCACTGACGCATTCTTTGTTGACGTCCTCGGCCATAAATTTTATGGACTTATTCGATATGGTATTGCAGTAGTCGTCTTCCACAACCAGCGAGACGAGTCCGGCAAAACTCAGGATATCTGTCGTTGTCCCATCTCCATGGAGCATTCGGACCCGGGCAGTGCCTTCATCCGGGAATCCATAGGCGACAAAGGGCGTGGTGAGTGCCGCGCCGGTGCCTGAGGCAAGGGCGGCATCCACGATATTCTCCCCCACCTGTTGACTGTAGGTATAGCCTTCTTCCCACCACATAATGGGATTGCCTTTCGGTAAGTCCATAGGACAATCTTCACAGTTGCCACCAGTGCACCCCTGGCCAGTCAACTTACCGAGGATCAGCTGCACCTCGGCAATACCTTTATAATTCGTCTGTACCGTGAGGTTTGTTTCCGATTCCTCTCCACCCTCTTTGATCGTGCCACCACCAGCCTTGATCGTAAAGCTCACCTCTGCACCCTTTACCGGTTTTCCATGTTGATCAAAAACGAGCACCTGAAGCTTATCATCGAGGGATTTTCCAACCGTACCTTCTTGTCTGTCAGTTTTGGGAATCTTGTAGATAAAGTATGCTGATTCTGGATCCTCATTAGGCGGCTCGGTACTGGGGTATAAGAACTTGTTAAGAAACTCTTCAAGCCAATCCGATATGTTCTGTGCGGTCATACTGCCCGCGATCATGCCGGAAAGCATCCACCCTGCTTCCCCGGTATCAGGATCCTCCTTGATATAGCCGATGCCGGTCCAGTCCTCGTAGGCGATCTCCGCCTCGGGGATGCGGCAGATAAGGCCTTGATTAACTGCATCGGTGATATCCACTTTGACGTTGTCCGCAAAAGGGAGTGCAGGAAGGACGCTCTCGATATTCGCCGAATCGATGGTTATGATGGGGACCCCACCCTCCTGTGCCAGACCGAAGAGCTTGGCCGTGGAGATGGACTCCACCTGGAATGCATCCTGGAGCACCTGGTGCTCAAGCACAGACCCCTGAAGGGAGGAAAGCTGCATAAAGATGACCTTGTCCTCACTGGTGGCCCCCTGCCCATAGCCCGCAGCGAGCTCTACAGCGCGCAGATCGGCATCCACATAGACCCCTCGCCACTCAAACCCATGGGGGGTATCGAGGAGATAGGTTACTTCCACGACCCCACCCACGGTGACCACAGTAGGGATGGGTCTGACTAAGGCCAGGCCCATCAAGGAGGCGAGCTCCGCTTCAGACTGATTCCAGGATGCGATGTAGTTGATTGCCTCTTCATAGAGGAGCCGCTGGGCATCCTTTTCCTCAAAGGGTATCTCTTCAGGCACGACTGCCCCTTGGGCAACAATCCCTATTACGGCCAGGTTGCCGATGATGTGGGTATTGGTGATCAACTCTGTTTCATTGTTCGGGGAGATGAGCTCGAGGGTTAGATCGAAGTCCTGACCCACAGACAACCCATCCCGCCCTACCCCTACCCGTTCGCCATCCACGGTCAATACCGGCCGCAGGTGTATGAGGTATGAGGGGGTGTTTGCCAACCCCCCCCAGGAATTGATGATCTCCTGGTCCTCCACGGTCTCCGGCTCATAGGTGAGGGCAATGGATTTGTTGGAGAGTTGGAAGGCATTTACTGTCACAGTAAAGAGCTCGGCGTTGTTCGCTCCGCTTGCCCGGAACCTCACCCGGTGCATGAGGTCTGTGGGAATCTGCGCGTACTCGCCCGTTATGGCGATCTCTTTAAACTGGAGGCTGGCAGGGAGGATCTTCAGCACCTCGGGGATGAGCTCGCGCGTGGCGAGCAGGTCCGCATACACCGTGCCCGCAGGGAGCGCTGCCTCTATCTGCGCCTGCAGGTATTGCAGAGGTGTTACGTCTTGCACGGCAGCCAGATAGCCCTGGCGCAGATCCGCCAGGGAGACCTGGTCAGGCAGAGGCTCGGGATCGTTTGTGGAGTATCCAGCGGCCTTGATCGCGGTATCCAGGGCGAGCCAGGTCTTGCCGTGCTCATCGATCACTGCACCCCGATA
>CAYUYB010000176.1:0-6161 GCA_964449025.1 uncultured Desulfobacteraceae bacterium | reverse complement strand
ATTCTCAGGGCTAAATTTTTTTACAAACAATAGGAATTATTATATAAATATTATTTATCCAGACAACAGGTGGCACTTAAAACAATAACATTAAGGAGGATAATAACATGCGACGCTTTATTCCAGTTTTAGCCATGATGGTTTTTACCATCATGGCAACATTCTCATGCACCGGAGATGGTCCCGTCGAGTCCGTTAGGGATGTCTCTCAATATAAGTATGAGGTGCTCAGTCCCTGGGCCGAAGTAGATCCTATTCCACTCCGGGGCATCTCGCCCAGATTGGATTCCCTGTCCGGGAAAAAGATCGGACTTTTCGCCAACTTCAAGCGGGCGGCCAGGCCTATCCAGGCTGAGGTTGAAAGGAGACTAAAAGAACGGTTCGCCGACATCGAAACCAGCCTCTTTGATTCCCGCCTACCCAATGTCACCGAAACAGAAACGGTGAACAAGGAAAAGTTCACGGCATGGGCTAAAGAAATGGACGCTGTCATTGCCGCGGTGGGGGATTGAGGGTCCTGCACAAAGTTCCTCGCTTATAATGGCGTCGCCATTGAGGACTTTGGAACGCCGGTCGTGTTACTGGCGAATCGCGGTTTCGTAAATGACGCCCATTCCGCGGCGTCCGGTAAAGGTATGCCAGGTGTTCGCGTTTTGGGGACATCGATTGCGTGTGAATCCACTGTGGCAGAAGATATTAAATCCGGTATCGACGAAGTGTTTGAGGAGATTATCGCAGCGTTGACCCGGCCTCTGACCGAGGATGAAAAATCACCCAAGCTGGATGTTGAAACGCCGCCAAGGATCGTTTTTAAGGGCACATATGAGGAAGTCAACCAGTTCTTCTATCGCAAAGGCTGGGGGGATGGACTACCCATCGTCCCTCCATCCGAAGCTGCTGTTGAGGAAATGATGACGGGAACCGATCTCCCGCCGGACCACGTTGTGGCCAAAATCATCCCTCGAATGGGTAAGGCAACTATCGAGAAAATCGCCGTAAACGCGGTCATGGCCGGCGCCCTTCCCACGCATATGCCCGTGCTTATAGCGGCTGTGGAAGCCGTTTCGGATCCTAAAACACGATTCGACACCTTTGAGGTCAGCACCGGCTCCTGGGCGCCTTTGCTGTTGATCAACGGACCGATACGAAACGATATCCACATAAATTACGGCTCCGGCGCCCTCAGTCCGGGAGATCTTGCCAATGCCGCTATCGGACGGGCCCTGGGCCTGATCATCAAGAATGTCGGCGGCGCCAGAAAAGGCATAGAGGATATGGGCACGCTGGGGAATCCGGCCAAATATGCGCTTGTCATAGGCGAGAATGAGGAAAAAAGTCCCTGGGAGCCCCTGCACGTCGAATTCGGCTACGAAAAAGACGATAATACCTTAACCGTTATGTTCCCCAATCGCTACACCCAGACAATTCCGGGGCAGACAAATGCCGAGGGAATAGCGACCGCCCTGGCAGGTATGGGACCCGGGGCCTTATCCTGTCTGTTGGTGATCCCCGATCATGCCAATATCTTTTCGAGCGAAGGGTGGTCCAAGAGCCGGGTAAAAGAGTTTATCATGGAAAAATCGGCGAGCAGGGACAATCGTCGACCCGGACGACTGCAGGATGAAGATTTTATTATCGTGGTCGCAGGCGGTCCTGGTGTCTGGATGGGATTACTTCAGAGTGCGGGCGGCTTTGGGAACTATTTCGTTACAAAGGAGATCAAGCTGCCCAGCGACTGGGAAGCGCTGACGGCAAGGTACGGAACCCTGGTTCCTGCATACGAAAAATACTAGCTATCGTCCATCCTTCGTAGAAGGCCATTGCGGAGGACGCGCTACGGAGGATGGAAAGGCTGAATGCCGAGTGCTGACAGCGTCCGTCAAAAAACGCATGTTTGAGGAAGCGGAATAGCATTTCTTATGCGACCATTGGAAGGTGAAAACTATGACTACACACGACAATTCATTCATGGACACTGACCCGCGTGAAACGATGGACCACGCTCCCATGAGCTTGCTGCAGATGTTCATTATCGCCATAACAGTCGGGCTGAACGGCTTGGACGGCATCGATGTTCTGTCCATTAGCTTCGCGTCTACCGGGATCGCTGCAGAATGGGGGATCGATAAGGCAGGCCTCGGCATCGTTCTTTCCATGGAACTCTTCGG
Organism: uncultured Desulfobacteraceae bacterium; assembly: GCA_964449025.1. Classification (GTDB taxonomy): domain Bacteria; phylum Desulfobacterota; class DSM-4660; order Desulfatiglandales; family HGW-15; genus CAYUYB01. The sequence goes on along the minus strand of CAYUYB010000176.1, from coordinate 3,993 downwards.
AATGGCCGCAGGCTCGATAGTATTAGGCTGGGTTGCCGATACTATAGGCCGGCGCAAAACAATGATCGGCTGCCTGATAACCATGGCTATCGGCATGTTTATGGTAACCACCGTCGACAATATCGTGGAGTTGTCGATCTGGAGAGTTATAACGGGTCTGGGTATCGGTGGCCTGCTATCCGCCGTCACCGCCATAACGGCGGAATTTTCCAATCTCAAACACCGCCATCTATGTGTTTCCCTCATGGCCATCGGGTATCCGATAGGCGGCATCATCGGAGGGGAAATCGCCCGCCGGCTTCTTATGGAACACGACTGGCGTTCCATATTCTATTTGGGCACTGCCCTGACAACCTTCTTCATTCCATTGTTTTATTTCGTGGTTCCTGAATCTGTCTATTGGCTGGTGCGCAAACAGCCGACTGCCGCATTGGATAAGGTCAACAAAACACTGAAACGTATAGGACATAAAACTGTCGAAGTTCTGCCGGAAGTGACGCCCGAAATGCGCAAGAAGTCCTTCGGAGATCTATTCGCGCCGGGACTGCGAAACACTACTATCATAATAACCATCGCCTATTTTCTGCAGATCACCACCTATTACTTCATACTTAAATGGTTGCCTGATGTTGTAGTCGGCATGGGCTTTTCCGCTTCCGAAGGAGCCAATATGCTGAAATACGCCAATATAGGAGGTGCATTGGGTGGAGCGATACTGGGGTTGATGACACTACGTCTGGACCTGAAAAAGCTGACCATGGCAACCCTGGCGCTCTCTGCCGTAGCCATTACGCTCTTAGGTAGAATACCCGCAGACCTGGGTTACATTAAAGTTATCGCCACCTTCTGCGGTTTCTTCGGAAATTCCGGCATCATAGGCATGTACGCCCTGTTTCCGGTTGCCTTTCCCACCCATGTGCGGGCATCCGGTACCGGATTTACCATCGGAATGGGGCGCGGCGGAGCCATTCTTTCTCCCATTATAGTAGGATTTATGTTTCAATTCGGACTGTTACTGTCTACGGTATCCATGTTGATAAGCACGGGAGCTCTTATATCAGCAGGCGTCCTGATATTTCTTAAACTCGCAAAATAGGCATAAACTATCCCCGCATATTTTCTGAGAGGATTTTTATACATGTTGACGAAAAGACAGAATCTGCTGGAAACCATCAAAGGCGGAGACCCGGACAGGTTTGTAAATCAGTATGAAGCCTTCGAATCCCGGCCAGAAACAGCGTTCAGGATGATCTTTTCAGATCCAGTCGTCGCTAATTCGCCTCGTCCCATGCCGGGCGAAACTAAAGTGGACGCCTGGGGAGTAACAAGGACATGGCCCGAGAACGTGCCCGGAGCATTTCCCATACACGATGATGAACATAAAGTGCTTAAGGATATCACTCAGTGGGAAAAGATTGTTAAAGCCCCCAGATTAGATTACCCGCAGTCGGAATGGGATAAATATAAACCTCAATTAGATACAATTGACAAAAACGAAGTATTCGTGACTGTGTTCGGGGCCCCCGGGATATTTGAACAGGCGCATTACCTGATGGGTATGGATGATGCCATGATCGCCCTATATGAAGAACCCGAAGCGATGAAGGATCTTATCGCCTTTATTACAGAATGGAAGCTTGGTTACGCGAAACTACTCTGTGATAACTTCCAGCCCGAAGTAATCTTCCAGCATGATGACTGGGGTAGCCATATATCATCATTCCTCTCTCCTGTCATGTTTGAGGAATTTTTACTGGAACCGTATAAAAGATGGTACGGTTACTACAAATCACACGGCGTGCAGATCATTACTCACCATAATGACGCGTATAGCGCGAATCTTGTTCCCAGTATGATAGAAATGGGAATCGATATCTGGCAGGGATGCGTAAGTACGAATAATGTAGCTGAACTGGTAAAAAAATACGGTGGAAAGATATCCTTTATGGGCGATATAGACAACGGAATTGTTGACCGTCAAGATTGGACTCGGGAAATTATCGCAAAAGAAGTAAGAAGGGCCTGTGAACAAAACGGTAAACACTATTTCATCCCATGCATTACACAGGGAGGTCCGGGCGCGGCATACCGCGGTGTATATGATGCGATTTCCAGAGAGATCGAAAAAATGAGCGAGGAAATGTTTTAAGAAAAGGTGAAGGAACAGCATTTATGAGGTTGAATATAAAAACGCTTGGCTGGCTGCTATGCTGTTATTTGCTGTTCATTTGCCAGACGGCATTTTGCCAGGTCAGTCTTCCCGTTTTGTTAAGCAACGGCATGGTGCTTCAAAGAGACACTGAAATAAAGATCTGGGGCTGGGCCGCCAAAGGCGAAAAGGTAGAAATAAGCTTTAACGGCAAGACATATAAAGTCAAAGCGGGCGAACAAGGCAAATGGGAAGTGCTGCTTCCCCGGTTGAAAGCGGGCGGCCCCTACACCATGGATATCGAGGGCGACAATCGTATAACCCTGGAAGATATTATGATAGGCGATGTGTGGGTATGCTCGGGACAATCGAACATGGAGCTTCCCATGAACAGGCTAAAATACCGCTATCAGGATATCATCGCTGATTCTGACACCCCCGCCATAAGACAGTTTGTCGTCCCGGATGTGTATGATTTCAATCAACCGCAAGAGGATTTCAAATCGGGCAACTGGGTACCGGCAAACCCTGAAACCGTTCTTGAGTTTACCGCGGTCGGTTTCTTTTTCGCGAGGGAATTATTTGAAAAATACCATGTCCCCATAGGTTTAATCAATACCAGTCTGGGTGGCTCCCCCGCGCAGGCATGGTTGAGTGAGGACGCCTTAAAGATGTTTCCTGAATACATGGAAACAGCCAAAGAATTCAAAGATGACTTTCATATTGAACAAATCATCGAAAGAGATAAGGCTGTCAGCGACGAGTGGCATAATCGTCTACGGCAAACGGACAGAGGTTTACAAAAAGGCCAAAGGCCTTGGTTCGATACCACTTACGATGCCTCGCAATGGGCGACAATGAACGTGCCCGGCTACTGGGCAGACCACGATCTAGGACCTTTGAACGGCGTTGTCTGGTTCAGAAAAGAGATTAATGTGCCGCCCTCTATAATCGGCAAAACCGCGAGGCTTTGGCTGGGCAGGATTGTCGACGCCGATACGACCTATGTTAACGGGAAAATCGTGGGCGCGGTTTCGTACCAGTACCCACCGAGAATATATGATATCCCCTCAGACCTGCTAAAGGCGGGCCGCAATATTATCGTAATCAGGGTTGTCAATAATTCAGGCCGTGGCGGTTTTGTCCCGGACAAACCATATCAGATGTCAATTAATAAACACGCGATCGACTTAAAAGGACCATGGCAATATAAATTAGGTGCTGCGATGGAACCATTGCCTGGTGAAACATTTATCGAGTGGAAGCCTTTGGGGTTATATAACGCGATGATTGCCCCGCTTTTAAATTATAGGATCAAAGGGGTAATCTGGTATCAGGGCGAATCCAACACAGGCAAACCTCAAGAATATTACAGTCTGTTCGCTACGTTAATATCCGACTGGAGGGCAAAATGGAATCAGGGGGACTTCCCCTTCCTGTATGTACAGCTGGCCAACTTTATGGAGGCCAAAGACGCTCCTTATGAAAGCAACTGGGCGGAGCTGAGAGAAGCGCAACTTGAAACCCTATCCGTGCCTAACACCGCTATGGCCGTCACTATCGATATAGGTGAATGGAACGACATCCATCCGTTAAATAAGGAAGATGTGGGCAAACGCCTTGCCCTCGCGGCCCGGCACCTGGCTTATGGCGATAAAGAAGTCGTCTACTCCGGCCCGATCTACAAATCCATGAAAACCGATGGAAACAAGATCGTGCTGACGTTTACGAACACCGGAGGCGGACTGACCACCAAAGGAGGCGATAGGCTGAGACAGTTCGCCATTGCCGGAGTTGACAAAAGATTTATCTGGGCAAAGGCAAAAATAGAAGGCGATAAAGTC
>CAYUYB010000175.1:0-6186 GCA_964449025.1 uncultured Desulfobacteraceae bacterium | reverse complement strand
ATGTTGTTTTACTCCCATATGTACGCCACTTCGGATCCAGTGGCGTGCTGTCGTTGGCTGCGGCGGCAGGTAAAATGGTGATTGTCTCTGACGAAGGGTTAATAGCGCGTCGTGTCGAGGATAATAAATTGGGGGTGTGTTTTCCTTCGGGTAATATCAGTGGATTAAAGGAGGCAATGGCTCGCGCTCAGAAATTATTGGAAGAACATCCATATGAAATAGAAAAGCATGCGCGAATATTCGCTGCAAGTTGTAATCGCCAGGCGTTTCGTGAAGTATTGATATCCATCTACTCTGATCCTGGCGGCAGGACGGCGGTCTCCAGTGCCTCAATAACCGCGTCGTAGGGCAGCAGAACACAGGAGTGACGGGCTTTATGCGATCGTACCGGGAAGAAGATAATATGGCTTTTGGGGAAATAGGCGTGTTCGAGATGAGGCTTCTTCAATGCCCTATTGAGATCCTGGCGCATCTTTCTTATTTCATCTAGGGTAAGGCCTTGGGCAAGGGATGCAAGATGGGCGCTTGAGGCCTTGCAGAGAAGACACCCCCGAACCTGGTATGCCATAGATTGAATAGTGTTATTCTTCAGTACCACTTCTACGGACACTCGATCTCCGCACAGTGGATTGCTGACGGTTGATTTGCAATCAGCCTTTTCAAGGTGCGTTGTATGCTCCGTTCTCTTGGACCATTCAATATTGGGGTTCTGATAAAGATTCTCGTTCACCGTGATTTACCACCATCTTTAGATATCGTTGAACTGTAAGAGAGAAAATTGGATTCATCGGGTTCATGAGTCCACTAGCTAATGCAATCCGAATATTTTGCCGTATAGGCCCATGCGATTCTCTTTTAAGCGGCGAACTGGTTTATGTGCACTGATCCTGCACAAAGGAAGGCGAAGGCCACATGGATCAGGATTCAGTGATTCGAGGGTTCAAGGTCCGATTATTCTGGTTTTAAGGCTTTCACTCGACCCCTTGAACCTTTATTCATACTTATTCCGTCCGCTATTATTGATCAAATGATTCATATATCCCGCAATAAACGCTCCATTTTAACCGAAGATTTTTAAACAATCTTCCATGCCATTAAGGAAGGCGTCCACGTCTGTCTGGAGGTTAAAGGCCGCCAGACTGGCCCTGGTGGTGCCTTCCAGATTCCAAAGATCATGGAGGGGCTGGGCGCAGTGATGGCCGCCTCTGACAGCGACTCCGTGACGGTCATTCAGCACCTGACAGATATCATGGGGATGAATGTCGCGAACGCTGAAGGAAACAAGGGGTAACCTTGGTTTTCCCAGCGCCGGTCCCAGGATATGAATAGAATTTCTTCCCCTGTCAATACTGTTAAGCCCTTCCATAATTTTCCCTATCAGTCCGCTTAAATGTAGATGAATTCCTGGAAGGTCCTGTCCGGTCAGCCATTCCAGGGAAGCAGCAAGACCTATTGCCTGTGAGATAGGGGGGGTACCTGCCTCGAAACGATGGGGCGGTTTGGCGAAACTGCTGGCTTCCAGAGTCACATTGGTAATCATCTCTCCGCCACCGAAGGCTGGAGGCATTTTGTCCAGCAGATCCTTTCGGCCCCACAATACCCCTATACCGCTAGGTCCATAGACTTTATGACCGGAGAAGACGTAGAAATCGATATCCAATGACGGTAAATCGAGGGGACCTTGCGGGGCGACCTGTGCGCCGTCCAGCATAATTTTGGCTCCCCTGTCCCGGGCTAGTTTCACCAGTGGAACGACATCGGTAATCGCACCTGTGACGTTGGATCCATGAGTGATCGCCACAAGTCTAGTTCTGGATGTAAAAAAGTCTTCCGCCCGGTCAAGGCAAAGCTGGCCTTCATCCGTGACTGGTAGGTATCGGATAGTTATGCCCCGCCTCTCTTTGAGCATCTGCCATGGAACAATATTGCTGTGATGCTCCAAATGTGAAAGGAGGATTTCATCCCCTTCTTTCAGGTCATGTCCCAGGCTCTGGGACAGCAAATTGATACCGGCCGTGGTACCGCTGGTGAAAATAACCTCATCCGCATCTTCAACCCCGAGATAATCTGCGACCCGGGCCCGGGATCTCTCGAAGGCTTCTGTGGACGCTTCCGCCAGTCTATGGACTGCCCTCTTCACGTTAGAACGGTAGCGGGTTTCATGTTCTATCATCGCATTGATCACATAATCTGGGACCTGGCACGTGGCGGCATTGTCCATATAGTGAAACGGCACGTTATGAAAAGAGGGTGTTAAGATTTTGAATTCGCGTGATAGTCTTGAGGGATCAAAAACCATGAATGATCTTTCCCTAGATATGGGTTAAATTATTCTTCCGCCGTTCCGCGGTGATCTGGGCCAGAATGGCCACTGCTATCTCCGCGGGTGTTTTGGCGTTTATATCGAGGCCTATGGGCCCATGGATGCGCCCGATTTGCTTTTCCGTGAAACCCTCGGATTTAAGACGCTCTGTGCGGCTCGCGTGGGTCTTGTGACTGCCGAGGGCTCCTATGTAGAAGACATCCGAACATAGAGCAGTTTTGAGGGCAGGATCATCTATCTTAGGATCATGGGTCATGGCCACAACAGCGGTACGTGGATGCAGGGACATCTTTTCCATGGCCTCATCAGGCCATGCCGTATTGAGTTCAATGTCCGGAAACCTCTCTTTCGAAGCAAAGGCGGTACGCGGATCAATAATCATTACTGTGTAGCCTGCCAGTCTGGCCATATGGGCTAAAGGCCCGGCGATATGTACCGCTCCTATGATGATTAGTTGTGGATCAGGATTAAGGATATGGATAAAAAATGACTTGCCCACGGACCTTACTAGAAGGCTGGTATCCTTGCGAAAGGCTTCCGATGCCGCCTGTTGCAGGTCGGCAGGCAGTTTTTTTAAGGAAGTCCGATCATTCGCCGGGACAAGTATCTTATCACCACTACTAAGTTCAGTGACCAGGGAGGAGGGAATATTCGCCCTCTTCAGATTCATTGCCTCTTTATAAAGGTGGTGGTTCTGTTCGAGCTTTTCGACATATATATCGATATCTCCTCCGCAGGCAAGCCCCACATCCCATGCCTGTTCGTTGGAAACGCCGAACGAAAGCTGCTTGGGCTGACCATCACGAATCACGCCCAATGCCTCGGTAATCACCGCGCCCTCGATGCATCCGCCGGAAACGGAGCCCTTGAAAACACCCCTGTCATCAACTACAAGCTGGCTGCCGACAGGAAGGGGTGATGATCCCCATGTGGCGATGACCGTGGCAAGCGCCACTTCTCTTCCTTCATCATGCCACTTCAACGCTATTTCAACGGGGTCTTCCAAATGGTTTATGACTTGATTCATGATTTATATGTCCTGTCAGTTAGCTTTTAGCTATCAGCTTTTAGCTATTGTGCCTTGGGCCCTTGGATCCTGTGCTTTATCTCCTCGCCTCTTAGGGGAAAATCAAGGTGGGGTCTCAAGTATTCCAAGACTCCCTGTTTTTAATTTTAGACATGAGTTTCGCGATATCCTCATTGTTATCCACGCCGAAAAAGGGGTCGGGGTCATCAATCTCTACCTCCAGAACCTCGCCCGGATTCTCTCGTATGGTATCTCTGGCACCCATATCACCCTTGATAGCCATGAGGGAGGGGTAAAATATATTACCAAAACAGACGGGGTGTCCCCTGAGCCCTTTATAGACCGGCAGGCAGATAGATTTATCAGATGACCTGAATCTATCAAGCAGCAAGTCAATGATACGGGGCTTCAACAAAGGGTGGTCACCAAGCATTATCATTACCGAAGGGAATTCGTCCTTGATTTCATTTAAACCCCGTTGAATGGAAACTGATATGCCATCAGCATAATGAGGGTTTATAAGGGTTCTAATCCTGGTATACCGAAATTTTTCACCGATGGCTTCCATGATGGCATCGGCCCGGTACCCAAGGACAAGCACTACCTCATCGAGCTTGGATTGTAATGACGCGTCGATTACCATGGTAAGGATATTACTGTCGCCGATCTTAAACAGAGGCTTCAGGGATACGAACCGGGTTGACATCCCGGCTGCCAGTATGATGCCCGCTGTGGGTTCCTTTTCCATCCCGGATTCTCCAGATCGTGTATTCTTGATTTAAGGCACATTTTCAGGCCACTGGGGGTAAACAGCAATGTCATAGTATAGATGAAGGGGTGTTTAGTGTCAATGTCAAAGCCCCTTAAAAATATCGCGCGCCGCAGATAATAAGGGTTTATACGGCATCCCAGAAGGATATTGAAAATCACACTTGTCCAAAATCGATTATTGTTTGGAAAGCATTTGCAGTATATAAAATGAATACCTTGGATTCCGCGGTCCCCAGTGAAACAGTCTTCGCGTTTCACAGGGCAGGCAACCCTTCGACAATACTCAGGGCCGTGAGTGCGTCGAGCGGGTCGCGGAATAAGAGAAGAAATCAGAGTCCGTCATTCTTCGGCTCGACCGAAGAATCTATGGTTTCGTGATCCTGGATTCTGTGGTTAAACCGCAGAATGACAGAACAGCCCATTTTGTCATTCTTCGACCCTGAATAGAAGCGTTTCCGGGGCACGCTTGATCGAAGAATCCAGACAATTGCCGATTGGCTTGCATGTTCTGTACGGCATATTTGAGACAAGAAAACCTGAAACCTTGATTGCAACAGGCATTGTGTAAAATCAAATACTTACCTGTCCGAAAACGTGGAATCATATATAGTCAGGACAGCAATGATTGAAGATGATGACTTAACCATAGGAGACATATCCGACCAAGGCCTTGAAAATTAAAGTCACCGGGTGTTGCTAATCAACAGACCTTTCAGAGTAAAATAGTCTATTGAACTTATTGAAATAATCCCATCCCGACCAGAGGGTCAGAATGAGGGCCGCCCACAGAAACAGCATACCCACGACATGGAAATCCACTTTAAAATACTCATAGTGTAACGCCAGTCCCAGTACGGCGGATGCCTGCAGGATGGTCTTGTATTTGCCGAGGCGGCTGGCCTGTATAACAATACCCTCGATAACGGCTATGCTCCTCAAGCTGTTCACAGCCAGTTCTCTTGCTATAATAGTTATGACAATCAGGACAGGGATTCTTTCCAGGGGAATAAGCATTATCATTGAGATCGCCACGAGGATTTTATCGGCCATGGGATCCAGAAATTTTCCCAGAGCTGTCACTGACTCGTACTTTCTGGCATAGTATCCATCCATGATATCGGTTATAAAGGCCATACCCAGGAAAAAGGCTGCGAAAAAGCTGGTTAGCTTGTTGTCAAAACTCAGGAACAGGACCACCAGGGGGATACAGGTAAGCCTGAATGCGGTCAGTTTGTTGGGCAGCGTGGACTTGGTTTTCCTATCGATATGATCCATCATCAGGACTCCTCGTGTTTACAGGTTTGTCTTATCGCGCATTAATCGGTTCCGGTTTTGTACCTACCATAATAATCAAGTACCCTTTTAATAAAGGTTTCCGTCTCCGGGAAAGGGGGAATACCGTTATATGCCTCCACATTTTCAGGACCCGCGTTATAAGCCGCAAGAGCCAGCTCCATGTTGTTGTTATAACGTACCAGGAGATCGCTCAGGTATCTGACGCCTCCGAATATGTTCTCTTCAGGTTTATAGGGATCTTTCACCTCCATATCGCTGGCTGTCTTGGGCATAAGCTGCATGAGGCCCTGGGCGCCCTTGCTGGAGGTGGCTTTATGATCAAAACCGGATTCGGCATTTATAACAGCCTTTATCAATGACAAATCAATACCGAATGTGTCGGATGCCTGCTCAATTATGGAATCGTATTTTTTTATGAAAACCGAGGGGTCCTCATCGCGTAAACGGATATAGAGCTGGTATCTCTTATCTGAGTTTATGTTCGTGAAATGCCACACCCCGTTTTCGTCTTGATATCTGTATATATCGGCATAGGCCTGCTCACCAAAGAGCATGAAAAACATCGCCGTGAGGAGCGCAGCGATAGTTCCGGTCCATGAGATCATCTAATAACCTTTCTTTTTCCAGTCTGCCAGAAACCTTTCCAGGCCGATATCGGTAAGGGGATGTTTTATAAGCTGTTCCATAACCTTGAAAGGTATGGTGGCGATATCTGCGCCCATGAGAGCGGCATCCAGCACGTGAAGAGGATTCCTGATGCTTGCCACAA
>CAYUYB010000174.1:0-6192 GCA_964449025.1 uncultured Desulfobacteraceae bacterium | reverse complement strand
ATGATTCTGGTCATGTCCTGCAGGTAGAAACAGCCCTTATTTGTCTACGGTTAAATCACTGCGATTACCAGGTAAAAGCTTCTTTTGGATGGTTCATGCCTCATTTAGTATTTCAATATCCGTGCCAATAGGCCAAAATGATAACTAGGCTGAAAAACAACACAATCTGGTTTTCTGAAAACACGTTTTCCTGCATACCTCTATTGATTATCAAGAAAGGCGTTTATATCCGGAAGTGACTGTTTATAAAGGAAATAGGATAGGTCAATCTATTATGAAGATATTAGGGAGCACAAAAATGTGCAGATTTTATGTGGAAAAACGTTCTAAAAAGTGCGTCCTTGCAAGTGTCAAATATATTCTTGGGCATTGTGCACTTTTTTGTGTGAGCGATGGACACAGTTTTGTGCAAATCCTATAAAAACAATGGCTATAGAGATTTGGGCAAGCTGTGTATGGGTCGCTTTTTGTAACATGAAAAATTGCTGGATTTATTGTCTTTCATTTCAGGCTTGGGGTTAATAACACCTCCTTTATGTCAGCCATGGAATCGCCTCATAAAAAAGTAAGTACTAAGTACGATAATCCGCATTGATGGATATATACTTCGGGGTAAGATCGCAGGTCTTTACTTCATCTTCATAATCATCCTGGTTAAGGTCGATCGTGATCGAAAATTCCCTCCCTTTCATCTTTTCCGCCGCCTTTTTCTCCTGTTCCTCACCGAGCCCTAGACCTCCTTCTACTATCTTAACCTCGTCCACCCATATTGATACATCTTCCTGCTTCATGGAGATTCCGGACCTCCCGAGGGCGGCTATTATCCTCCCCCAGTTAGGATCCTGACCATAAAAGGCGGTTTTAACCAGGCTGGAGTTTGCTACCGTTCTCGCGGCAGTAGTAGCATCTTTTAAAGTTGATGCACCTTTCACCTTAATATAGATAACCTTAGTGGCGCCTTCACCATCTTTAACGATCATAAGGGAAAGTTCGTCCATAACCTGCTCCAGCCCCGCCCTGAAAACCTCATAATCATCCGCATTTAACGGCCCGTTGCCGGCTGTACCATTGGCCATAACCAAGACGGCATCATTGGTGCTGGTCTCGCCGTCAACGGTTATCCGGTTGAATGTCCTATCGACTGAAGATGAAAGTGCTGCCTTTAATTCGGGCAGTTCTATTGTTATATCCGTCAAGATAAAAGCGAGCATAGTGGCCATGTTGGGCATTATCATCCCTGCTCCCTTGGCGATACCGGTAATCCTGTACGGGATGTCTTGCGCCTTTCCCTCAAAACGGCTTATCTTTGGAAAGGTATCCGTTGTCATAATAGCCTCTGCTACCCCGGCAATCCCATCGTAGGAAAGCCCTTCCGCTAGGCCATTGACGCCTTTGGCTACCTTATCCATATCCAGTTGAGATCCTATTACACCGGTTGACGCCACCAGAACCTTGTCTGACCCAATACGCAGCCTCTTTGCAGTCATTTCGGCTGTCAATCGGGTATTTTCCAGCCCTTTATCGCCCGTGCAGGCATTGGCATTGCCGGCGTTTACAATAATCGCCCTCGCCCTCCCCTTCCTGATCTGCTCCATGCTGAACAGGACGGGAGCCGCCTTTACCAGGTTGGTAGTAAAGACGCCGGCTGCTGTTGCTTCCTTATCGGAAAAGATCAATGCCATATCTGGACCCATGTCCTTTTTAAGACCGGCAGACACAGAAGAGGCCTTGAACCCCCGGACTTTATAGTCAATATTATTCATAATCTATTGTTTTTTATAACCTTTTAACGTTTTAATGTGTTTACCGCTTCATGGGCGCGACCCGGAATATTTTCTTCATCCCTCGCCCCGTGCGCCTTGATCCTTAGATACTTATTACAGATTCCTCCCGCAACATTTCTTGTATTTCTTACCGCTGCCGCACGGGCACGGATCATTTCTGCCGATCTTCTTACCCTCCCTCCTCACGGTTACAGGCCGATCCCCTTGGTCTCCGTGGCTGAAACGGAGTTCCCTCTTCTTTCTATCTGCCTCCACCGGCCTCTTTTTGAGAAGATGCACGCGGGAAAGGGACATCAGGATCTCTTCCCTTAATCTGTCCATTAATCCTTCAAAAAGGGCGAAACCCTCCCTCTGGTACTCCCTGAGCGGATCCAGTTGGCCGTAGCCCCTCAGTCCTATCCCTTCCTTCATATGATCCATATCTTGCAGGTGCCTCAGCCATTGATTATCTATAATCTGCAGCATAATTATCCGTTCAACCGATTCCAGCCCCTCCTTCCCCACCTCCCCGCCTAATTTCTCAAAGGCCTCTTTAATCTGTGTGTTGACAAGCTCTTTCAGTTCTTCCTGCGTCATCTCTTCAAAGCGATCTTTTCCCAGATCCTGAGGACCTATCTTAGGCCTAAACCCGAAAATCCTTATAAGATACTCATTCAGGCCTTTTATGTCCCAGTCTTCAGGATACGCCTTGGGATCCGTGAATGTCACGATAGCTGTATCTATCTTTTCTTCTATCATATCATTGAGTATTTCATCCAGCCCCTCACCCTCAAGGATATTTCTCCTCAGGGAATAGATAATTTCCCTTTGTTTATTCATCACGTCATCATATTCAAGTAGATGTTTCCTTATATCAAAGTTATGGGCTTCAACCTTTCTCTGGGCGTTCTCTATCGCCCTGGAGATCAGGTTGGCCTCGATGGGCTGTCCCTCTTCCATCCCAAGGCGTTCCATAATGGATGATATCCTGTCGGAACCGAATATCCTTAGCAGATCATCCTCCAGCGAAAGGTAAAAACGGGAACTCCCGGGATCACCCTGCCTCCCCGACCTGCCCCTTAATTGGTTATCGATACGACGACTTTCATGTCTTTCCGTGCCGAGTATATGAAGCCCTCCTAATTCAACAACCCCGTCGCCGAGCACAATGTCTGTGCCCCTTCCGGCCATGTTGGTGGAGATGGTTAGTGTCTTGCCCTGCCCTGCCTCGGCTATGATCTCCGCTTCTCTCTGATGATGTTTGGCGTTCAGAACCGAATGGGGGATGCCCGCCCTATTCAACATCTTGCTCAATGTCTCCGATTTTTCAATGGATATCGTCCCAACCAACACTGGCTGGCCCTTTTGATAAAGGTCCTTTATTTCTTGAACAACGGCATTGAACTTCTCCCTCTCGGTCTTATAGATAACGTCGGGAAAATCCTTGCGTATCATCTTTTTATTCGTTGGAATTACCACAACATCCAGGTTGTAGATATTATGAAATTCAGCGGCCTCCGTGTCTGCGGTCCCAGTCATGCCTGCCAGCTTCTCATACATCCGGAAGAAATTCTGAAAGGTTATGGTAGCAAGGGTCTGATTCTCTTCCGCCACACTCACGCCTTCCTTGGCTTCCACAGCCTGATGCAGCCCATCACTCCATCGCCTGCCCGGCATCATACGGCCCGTGAATTCATCCACTATAACTACCTGACCATCCTTGATCACATATTGAACATCCTTTTCAAAGAGCCAGTAGGCCTTGATAAGCTGCTGGGTGACATGCAAAAGTTCGGAGGAACGCATATATCGGTCTTCAATATCTTTGAGCCGCTCCGTTCTTTCGTCCTCGCTGAGTCCCTCCTGTTGTCCTAAAGCATACTTTTCTTCCTCAAGATCGGGCAGAGCGAAATCTCCCATGCCGCTGCTGGAAAGGAACCTGATTCCTTTTTCAGTAAGTTCCACTGCGTTGCCGCGTTCGTCTATGGTGCAATAGAGGTCCTGGTCAAGCTGAGGAAGTAGTTTCTGGCTCCTCAGTAGACTTTCGGTCCGGTCTATCTGCTTTTTAAGTCCCTGGTCCTTGGCAATGATATCCAAAAATGCCGGGTTTTTAGGGTCTCCTCTCTTGACCTTAAGGAGCATCTCAATGCTTCCGTCCCCGTTACCTCCCTCCCTGAGACTGTTCCTTACTTCGTTCAGTATGGACCGAATGATTGTGCCCTGCTTCTTTTTCAGGCTTATAACCAGAGGCTTGGCCTCTAGATATATCTTATTTTCACTGTGCTCGACCGGTCCGCTTATTATCAAAGGCGTTCTGGATTCATCAATCAGTATACTGTCCACCTCATCCACAATCGCATAATGGAAATCCCTCTGGGCAAGGTCGTTCAAATTATATTTCATATTATCTCTTAGATAATCAAACCCAAACTCGTTGTTGGTTCCATAAGTTATGTCGCAGCTATAGGCAGCCTGTCTTTCTGCATCGTTCATTCCGTGGACAATAACCCCGACGCTAAGGCCCAAGAAATTATAGATACCTCCCATCCATTCCGCATCGCGTTTTGCCAAATAATCATTGACCGTAACCAGATGGACCCCTCGTCCCGTAAGCGCATTGAGGTAAAGAGGGAGTGTGGCTGCCAGGGTCTTCCCTTCCCCTGTCTTCATTTCTGCTATCTTTCCTTTATGGAGAACGATTCCGCCAATTAGCTGGACGTCAAAGTGTCGCATCTTCAAGACCCTTACCGACGCCTCCCGAACAGCGGCAAAGGCCTCGGGGAGCAGATCATCAAGTGTTTCCCCGCTGGAAAATCTCTCCTTAAATTCCTTTGTCTTCGCCTGCAGTTCTCCGTCTGAGAGGGCGTTAAATTGGGGCTCCAGAGTATTTACCTTTTCTACCAGAGGAGCCATACTTTTAAGTTCCCTCTCGTTTTTGCTTCCGAAGATATTTTTAATCAAGTTTCCTATCATAGCCTGTATTATTACTCTCGCTCACGCTTTTCCGGACTCGGCTCGATTCAAGAGTCTTCTATTATCCGATAAGCATTCGGACGCTGGGTGCCACCTTACATAATTACCATGGTGTTAATGGTTTCATCGATTAAAAAAGGACCCCATGGGCCGTTAAATATTCATATAAAGTTCAATGTTATGCCTCTTCCTCCGCTCATCATCTGGTTGAGACTATTTTTTTGCTTTTAACTTTTTGATATAAAACATAAACAACCCGAAGTAAACCATTACCTTGTGTCTTGATTTACTACCAAGGCCTTATCCTTTTTTCTCCGGGACTGAACAAGTTTCATTTCCTACGCTTTTTGGCCAATCCTTGAGTTTTCATCGTTCTGATCTAAAAGGGGTGAGCTCAGTCAGAATTTTGCTGCCGAGTTGCGGTTTCAGGATGGGTGTTAATTAAGTATATAATTGAGGGGATCAACAGGAACGCCGCTTAATTCTACCTCATAATGCAGGTGAGGGCCCGTGGATCTGCCGGTACTTCCTACCAAGGCAATCTTGTCGCCGCGCTTTATCGACTGTCCTCTTTTCACCAGGACCTTGGACAAATGGGCATACCTCGTCCTTAAGTTATAACCATGGTTGATTGTTAATATGGTTCCGAATCCATATGTCTCACCTATTGCGGAAACAACACCGTCGGCAGGAGCGACTATCTCGGTGCCGCTCCTCGCGGATATATCGAGACCCTCGTGAAATTCCTTTTCATTAGTAAAGGGGGAGATACGATACCCGAATTTGGAGCTCACCCAACCCTTCACCGGCCATATTGACGGCGTACAGGCGAACATGGATTTCTTTTCTTCCAGAAACTTATAGAGATCCATCTTCTCCCGAGTCTGAATCTCAATCTCAGAGTCAAGATTGTCCAGGGACTGGTGCATCAGTCGGACAAGTTTTCGATGGGCTTTTTCCACCGAGTATTCGGAATCCGCAAGTGAAAGGTCAGAACCACCAATACCTAGAAACTGAGCGTTGTCCTCCCCCGGCTCTATGTTGACCATTACTTTCAATCTGTTATCGAACTCCTTAAGCTCAACCAATTTGCTTTTTATCTGGCCTATCTTATCCACCAGAGCGGTTAACTGGGCCTCCTGCTGCATATTCTCCTCTATCAATCTCATATGGTCAGGGATCTGCTCCCTCAAATTGTAATAATCAACTAACAAAACTGAAATGAAGACCACGCCAGACAGCGAGAAAAGGGAGAGAAAATAGATGAGGGCTTTGGGGATCTTTAACTGTCTGACCGTCCTTGCCCTGTCCGGGAAAAACATTATGGTTATCTTTTTAAAGGCCAAAACATATCCTCTAGTTCCGGATTATTTGAGGATAAACAGCGAATTTATGTATAAACTATACTGTTTTTTGCATAATTAACACATGGATCCGAAAGATGTCAACTATTATC
>CAYUYB010000173.1:0-6205 GCA_964449025.1 uncultured Desulfobacteraceae bacterium | reverse complement strand
TTGCCCTGATATTTTCCTCGCTGTTGTTATGATCAGGCACAACAGGTATTCTTATTACAAGAGGTTTCTTCAGATCAACTGTCCTTTTAATATTACTGAGGATGAGTTCATTGCCGACACCGGTATATTCTTTATGCTCCCTTGTATCCATGTGTTTAATATCCGTTATGACAAGATCCGTATATTTGTACACCTCCTCCATATGTTCCTGCCGGCAATGCAGTGAGCTTTCAACGCATGTATTCACTGCCGCGTCTTTGCACGCTTTAAGCAAGAGCGCTGCGAATTTCCATTGCAGCATAACTTCGCCGCCTGAAAGGGTCACGCCCCCTCCAGTCTCCATGTAGAAGCTTCTGTCCTCAAGAATAATTTTCATAAGTTCCGGTACACCTATTTTTTTACCCCAGATCATAATCGCTCCGGATGGGCATACGTCTGCGCATACTTTGCAGTGGCTGCATTGAGGGATTTCATTTAGGGAAAACAGATAATCATCCCGCGTTTTGATGGGCGTTTCTGGCCCCATAGGGCATGATTTGATGCATAGGGAGCATTTGCTGATCCCAATGCACTTGGAAGCATAGATGCCTATCTGCTGTTCGGGAGCCTGTCCCTCAGGATTACTGCACCAGATACAGCGCAAAGGACACCCTTTGAAAAAGATCTCTGTTCTTATACCCGGGCCATCATGAATCGTGTATTTTTGAATATTGGTGATAATCCCGAAGGGTTTATCGGCCTGTGTGGTTTCCATTATTTATTACCTGAACTCTGCATAAACAATCTTGAATGGCTGTTAAAAAAGATGGTAATGAGCAACTTGGAGTTTTTTTACCATACAACTATAAATACCATTCGGGTGATTATGAACTATAAAAAAAATATTCAAGATTGTTTACCCTTCGGGAGTGCCGATTTTACCGGATCTACTGCGTTATCAAGCGCTTGCGGTAAAGTGCTACAGCTGCGCGCTTGATGCCTTGTATCTCCGGCAAACTCGACTCTTGCAGAACTCAGGTATTGAATTTATTTAGATCAGTCGAAAGACAGCTCGGTTCTGTTTATAAGGTCGCTCTGAAGCTCTTCGCTGAGTTCCACGAAGTACGCGCTGTAACCGGCTATACGCACCAGCAGATCTTTATACTGATCCGGTTTTTTCTGAGCATCTAAAAGGACTTCTTTGCCGATAATATTGAACTGGCTCTGCATCCCTTTTTCTTTAAAGTAGACATCCATAAGTGAGATAAGACTATCCCTGCCTGTCTGCCCGGACACAGATCCAGGAGAGAATTTCCAGTTGAGGATTATTCCATTGCCGATTCGGCTGTGATCCAGCTTTGCCACTGATTTTGCTATTGCTGTTGGCCCGTTTCTGTCATGCGATCCCATCTTAGTATGCACAGGCCCTATACAGTCGGACAGAGGCTCAAGCGCTTTTCTGCCATCCGGTGTGGCTGCCGTAAAGGTACCGGCCATAACGTTCTGTGTAACAGAGAAAACTCCCGGCATATATTCGCCGCCGTGAGGTGTGGGCCTGTGTTCGACATGTTTGCAGTAAGTTGCTGTTACAAATCTCGCCACATCATCGGCATAATCGTCATCATTGCCATAGCAATGCATCTTGTCGCTGTTTACCAGCGCGTACAATGGCTCATACCCTTCCCAATTCGCCTTTAACGCATCGAGCATCGTTTTCCCGTCGACTTTCTTTTCATCGAACAAAAGCTGTTTTATCGCAGTAAGGCTATCCGCAACAGTCCCTATGCCTACACCCTGCGGACCACTGTGATTATAGAGGGCCCCTCCTCTTGATATATCCTTGCCCCTGCCTATGCAATCCTGGATAAGAAGGGACAGATAAGGCAAAGGTTTAAGCCTCTGATGCGCTATATCAACCTTATTGACCTGAGAGATCATAATATCACACCAGTATTTCATCTGCTTGTCAAAGGATTCCATAACTTCATCAAAGGAACTAAAGGTTTCAAGACTGCCTGTATCAATCCCTAGCCTGCCTCCTATGCCTGCGCATTTGTTGTACCTGGGACAGTTCGGACCGCAGTCAACACAGCGTCCGCTGTTAATGGCAAGCTGCATTACGTTTGCTATATTAAAGGAGCTGGAATCATGCCAGCCATAGGTCTTGCCCGACACACAAGGTTCTACGCATCCTATTCCAACATAATTTCTCGCGTCCTCGATAGGCTTATCATAATTCTGCAGAGCTTTGATCATTTCAGCGTCGTTGAAGATTTTCGGTTCGCCGGTTCCGATCCTAATCACATTAAAGGTTTTTATCTTGAATTCCCGCGGGGAGTTTTCATGAAGGCGCACTCCCATCCATGGATTCGGTATCCTGGTATGGGCATGAGCGTCGAGCACCATATAGCTGAGATCATTTGTGGCGTCATTGCCGTCTTTGTCGACTCCTCCGACATCAAGGGCCGTTCCTCCCATGAAAGTGCCGCTCGAAAAGACTATTGCTGTCTTATCGCGGATCTTACAGAGTTCATGAATCTTAAGGAAAGACATTTCTATGAGTTCCTGCATAAATTCCCTGCTGAATCTCCCTTCTTCAATGTCTTTTTTATAATAAGGATAAAAGAGATGATCGAAACGTCCATAGGTTACGGAATGGCCGTTTGATTCTATGATTATCATATCAGTTGCAATCTGCCACAGCTGTATTGCTTCCCAGAAATCCCTGGCAGGCCCTTCCGCCACCTGAAAACAGTTTGCAGAAATACGCAGGAGTTCGTCTTTTCTCTTAGGGTCTGTCTCTTTTTGACCCATATCAGCGGCGAGTTGCGCATAACGGTTTATGTATGAAACAGCACCATCCAGCGAGATCAAGGCAGCGTCGTAGAATTCCTTTTTATATACATCTTCCGGATTCGATGTATCGAGACTTGCAGTCTGTTCCTGTATCTTTCTTCTAATTCCGCCGAATCCAAGAGCAAGCAGTTTTTCATAGTCAGCGCAGACATGTCCTACACCTGCTGAAACGAATAAATCAAAAAAGTTTATGCCCTTTTCAAGATGCGAGCCTTTAAGCTCTTCTTCAGTCAATGTGCTGAGGACATTCTCTTCCACGGTGTTTCCCTTCCAATATCGCTGAATCTCGAACAGCGCTTCCTTAGTCTTGTCATTGATAACATAACGGTCGTTACGGCGCTGATCAAGCGGGAAATTGACCATTTCATCGCATAGCCAATCAATGGCGAACTCGGGATAGACAGGCGCGCTTTTCGCCGGCGCAGCTATTTCACCGACTATCAGTTCATCGGGCCAGATGTTTATATTCACATTCTGAAGGACATCACGGAAAGTCATCGCGCATTTAAGTATCTGAGGATAGGCAGCATATTTTTTAAAGTATCCCTCTGTGTATATTACCGCACGCTGATGGTCGGCAGTATGATCCCTGTCCTTCAGCCACTTTAATATCTTGTTTATTCTGGGAAACGGGGACGGGTTTTCTGTTACGGCCGAAACGCCGATTCCCCATTCCTTATCATAGGGTTCTATTGCCAACGGTTTTTGAGCCGACAATCCTTTAATCGATGGCTCTTGAGTGGATGACTCAGGTGTTTCTATATTGTTTTCTATTATTGTATCCATTGTATCTTCCTCTAATTAATAAATAATAGACAATTTATCTAAAAATTAATTAAAAAATATAACGCTAATCCAATAAAAATATAAAAATTATATTTAAAATCAAAAAGAATAATCCTTGATAAGAATTTATCCTTTTAAAAAAATATTATATTGAATTTCACCCCTTATGTCAAATAGACTCAGCCACTGGAGGATACAGGATTCTCCCCTATTTTATTCAAATTCCTCAAACTCCTCGGCAGAATAAAAAAGGTGCATTTCCTCTATCTTTTCTCTGTCTAGGGTATCATCCAGTATTAATTCTTCGGCATTCTTCCTGAATATCTCTGCCTGTCTTTTAAGTTCATCGAGCCTTTCTATCAGGCCGTTTTCCTCTAAGATCTTTTTAACAGTTTGAAAAAGCGTTTCACTCCCGTAAATCAACAAACCTTCCCGCAGAATTTTGATGGCAACCATGTGCTTGAAACTATCGAAGCGGGCCTGATTCTTAATGAGTGCCAACCTTTTTATCTTGTAATCAACCTCCTCCCTTATATCCGGGCTAATGAGCATCCTGTACTTCTTTCGGTATACAATATCGTCAAGCGTCTTCAGGTAATTATCTGGCAGCGCATCATCAGCAACCGCGATAAGATCGATGTCTGAACCCTTCACAAGCTTACCGGTGCTGCGCTCCGGTCTGGGGACATCATGGGCCATATCATAGACAATGTCTCCGGCAATGATAAAACATATTGGATATTTATCACATACCGCGTCCTCGAACTCCTCCATGATTTCAGAGACCGTCTGCCGGGCAAGGTCAAACTTAAACCTGCTTATCTCATGGATTCGAATATCTAACTCCATGCACCTTTTTTCAAGCGGGTCTGGCTCACTGGCAAGCCCTATAACTGAATAGGTAAGAAATTCTCTAAGGATTGAAGGGGAAAGGCGGGCAAGTCCCTCCACATGGCGGTCAAGCCTCAAATATCTTCTGGCTAAGGTCCGGACCTGAAGTTCCTGACAGGTCTTACACGCCTTCCAGATATGCAGGCTGTCTTTGCCTGTCTCATTAATTATCTCAGACCCTGTGCGAGGTCCTTTGCTTTTGATAAGATTGAGGACAATATCCTGTTCATCTCCAAACATTTTTTCAATTATCTGTTTGTCGTCCAGTCCATAAGTGCTATATTTCTTTTTTTTAGCTCGTCTCTACGTAAAAGCAGATCTCTACCCGCTATCTTGTCGAGCACATATATCAGGTTACCACCCTTATCAGCATATTTCTGTCCATAGGAAATAGGCACCTCCGCTGTCACATCCCCCAAAAGGGACCGGGTAACAGATTCGACCTTCCTCTCTCCGTTTGCCAAAAGCACGACGTTTCTTGCCTGATAAACAAGTTCCGCACCCATTGTTACGGCGTAATTGGGGCAATCCTTTACCGAGGAAAAATGCCCATCAGTTACAGAGTTTTTGATGGTATTGCCGTCAAGCTTGACAAGCATGACCGAGCTTCGCTTGAAGGGTATGCCTGACTCATGAAATGCGACATGGCCGCGTCCTCCGACACCGATTATCTGGATGTCTATGCCCCCGAATCTTTTGATCTTCCGCGTGTAACCGTCAAGGACTTCTCTTTTTATCCACGCGAGATACCCTGATTGTGACTTTTTTTTTATATAAATAGATTTCCCTGCATCCGTGCCTTTATATGCCCAATCTCCTGGATATCTCTCTAGTTCACTTTTTAATATCTTTTGATCAATTAATGAGCCAAAAGGCACATTTGTTTCGATAAATTTCTTTCTCAGAAGGCCGAAAAATTCCTGAATCATAAAATAGCAGTAACTTTCAGAGTGCATGACCCGCTGCTGGACGTTTTCACCGGGTAACCCTACATATTCATCGAGATTAAAACTTCTGATACGACCGCTGTCAAACTGCCCTCTATTTGCCGCCTGTGCCAGGTGTTTGTACACGCCCGTGGGCGAGTTACCTGTGGCGAGTCCCAAGACAATCTCACTTTTTGTCTTGGATATCTGTATGAGTGCCTTTTTTACGATGTCAGCCGCAACCTTGCTCATATGTTCAAAGTCATTCGTTATGAAAACCTCAATGGGCATATTTTTC
Source organism: uncultured Desulfobacteraceae bacterium (assembly GCA_964449025.1). GTDB lineage: Bacteria > Desulfobacterota > DSM-4660 > Desulfatiglandales > HGW-15 > CAYUYB01. Next base: position 469 of record CAYUYB010000173.1, on the reverse strand, counting down.
CCCGTGGATTTATCTTTAGCCCAGGACCCTTTTGACAGTCTCAGCAATCTCCTGGCAGCATCTTTCTGTAACTGAGTCATCCGGTCCTTCAACCATTACCCTGCACATATTCTGGGTTCCGGAGTACCGCACAAGGACCCGACCATCCTCGCCCAGTTCCTTTTCAATCCTTTCTATAACCTCTCTGACCTGAGGCACCTTTTCTATATCTGGCTTGCTCTTGACGTCCACATTGATCAGTTTCTGGGGATAAATATCCATCATCCTGGCGAGTTCGGACAGGGGCCTACCTGTCCTGACCATGGAGGCAAGCAGTTGCAGTGCTGTAATAATGCCGTCCCCTGTCGTGTGTTTCTCTAGAAATATTATGTGGCCTGAATCTTCACCGCCGATCACCCCATCCAGTCTTAACATATCCTCAAGGACATAACGGTCTCCTACCTTGGAGGCATGGTGCCTGAAACCATAT
>CAYUYB010000172.1:0-6205 GCA_964449025.1 uncultured Desulfobacteraceae bacterium | reverse complement strand
GAATAAACAGGGATTGGGATTCAAAGTGGTTTGCGGGGAAAGAATACAGCAGTTTTGTGCTCGAGGATCACAATATCAGGAGTTTTTTAAAGAAGAAATTGCAGCAGGCCGGTGTTTCCAAGATAGAAATCGAGAGAGCTGCTAATAAGGTAAGACTCAAGATACATACCGCCAGGCCCGGGCTGGTGATAGGAAAAAAGGGAATAGATATCCAGAACCTGAAAAAGGAGCTTGAACAAAGGATCAATAGGGAATTTTTCATCGATATACAAGAGGTCAGGAAGCCCGAGGTTGATGCCCAGCTGCTTGCTGAAAACATTGCCTTACAGTTGGTGAGGCGGGTATCTTTCAGGAGGGCGATGAAAAAAGGCGTGAGTTCGGCTTTAAGGTTTGGGGTGCAGGGTATCAAGGTAGCCTGTAGTGGGAGGCTTGGGGGCGCGGAGATGGCCCGAAGGGAATGGTACAGAGTAGGTCGGGTGCCCTTACATACCATAAGGGCTGATATCGATTATGGCTTTTCAGAGGCTTTTACCACTTACGGCGTAATTGGTATCAAAGTAACCATATTTAACGGCGAGATATTGCCCGATAAAAAGGACTAAAATTTACCATGCTTAGCCCGAAGAAGGTTAAATATAGGAGAAGACAGAAGGGAAGAATGCAGGGCAAGGCCCTGAAGGGTAGCACGCTGGAATTTGGGGATTTTGGTCTTCAGGCCCTTGAATGCGGTATGATCAGTTCACAACAGATCGAAGCTGCCCGTATAGCCATAAATAGACATGTAAAGAGGGGCGGGAAGATCTGGATAAGGATATTTCCGGATAAACCTATTACCAAGAAACCGGCAGAGACAAGGATGGGAAAAGGCAAAGGAACCACGGAGGGCTGGGTTGCCGTGGTGCGGCCAGGGAGGATCCTTTATGAGATGGAGGGTGTGGCTGAAAATGTCGCTGAAGAGGCTTTAAGACTGGCGGGATATAAACTTCCTTTATCTACCAGATTCGTCAGCAGGAGATAGGCAAGTGAAGGCAAAGGAATTAAGGGATTTAAGCAAGTCGGAGTTGCAGGAAAAAGAGATATCTCTTGCTCAGGAGCTTTTTAACTTAAGGTTCCAGAAGGCAACAGGGCAACTTGGAAACACAGCTGTGCTCAAGAAAGCCAAAAGGGATATGGCAAGGGTTAAGACGCTTTTAAAAGCGTTGGAAAACTCCGGTGAGGTTGAAAGAGGTTAAAATGAGAAAACGCGGGGTAAGGAAGAAACTTAGCGGGGTTGTTGTAGGGAATGCCATGGAAAAGACTGCGGTAGTCCTCGTAAATCGTCTTCGAAAACATAAGACATACGCGAAATATATTAGGCAACAGTCCAAATACCTGGTGCATGATCCTCAGAATAGGTGCCAAATAGGAGATAAGGTGAAGATTATCGAATCCAGGCCTATAAGTAAAACAAAGAGATGGCAGGTCATTGAGATTGTCGAAAAAGCAGAGACAGCAAATCTGTCCATGGATGACGGTGACGGGACATTGGAGCAGGTATAATGATACAGGCCGAAAGTAAATTAAAGGTAGCGGATAACTCCGGGGCAAAATTACTATTATGTATTAAGGTACTGGGCGGTTCGAGAAGGAGATATGCGAGCGTTGGTGACGTTGTTATCGTTTCTGTCAAGGAGGCTATCCCGAATTCCAAGGTAAAAAAGGGCAGTGTCGTGAGGGCGGTTATAGTTAGAACAGCAAAAGAGATACGCAGGCCGGACGGTACTTATATTAAATTTGATGACAACTCCGCGGTGCTTATTAGCCAGCAGAATGAACCTATCGGAACGAGAATCTTCGGCCCTGTAGCAAGAGAACTGAGGGCCAAACGGTTTATGAAGATAATATCTCTTGCGCCGGAAGTATTGTAATTCGATTAGATTACTGGAGAAAGTAAGTGGCTAAGAAAAACCTGTTCATAAAAAAGAATGATAAAGTTATAGTCCTGGCGGGTAAAGAAAAAGGGAAAATCGGTAACGTTATCAAGGTGGATCATGAGAACGGGCGCGCTGTGGTGGAGAAGATTAATATGCTGAAGAGACATTCTAAATCCGGAGTTAAGGGATCCAAAGGCGGAATAATAGAAAAAGAAGCTCCAGTCGATATATCCAATCTTATGTTGATTTGTAATAAGTGCGCTGAGCCGACACGAGCGGCCAAACGTATTTTGGAGGATGGATCAAGGGTGAGGATTTGTAAGAAGTGCGGCGAATTATTAGATGATTAAAGCACCTTGATTTAACAATCCTCGCTTATGATTTTATGTTACGAATATTTGAGTTTACAAGTCCCGGGATATACCGGGGGAAGCCAATGTCAGGGGGGTGTAATTGTCCCGATTGAGAGATAAATATTTGAATGAAGTCGTACCTGCCATGATCAAAGAGTTTGAATACAAGAGTATCATGGCAGTGCCACGTCTGGAGAAAGTGGTTTTGAACATGGGAATTGGCGAGGCTATCTATAATATAAAGGCCCTTGATAAAGGGGCTGAAGAACTGTCTTTCATAGCGGGACAGAGGCCTGTTATAAGGAAGTCAAAGAAATCTATAGCGGGTTTTAAGCTCCGTGAAGGGATGCCTATCGGATGCATGGTAACTCTGCGGCGTGATAGGATGTATGATTTTCTGGATAAACTGTTTAATATTGCCCTCCCCAGAGTTAAGGATTTTAGAGGGTTATCGGAAAAGATCTTTGACGGCAGGGGGAATTGTTCTCTCGGGATAAAGGAACAGATTATATTCCCGGAAATCGAATACGATAATATTGAAAAGATACAAGGATTGAACATCACCATTGTGACAACAGCCCGAACTGATGCCGAAGGTCATTTATTATTGAAACTTCTGGGGATGCCTTTCAAAAATTAAGAAGGAGGTTAGTTTGGCAAAAAAGTCCCTCATAGCTAAATCGCAGAAAAAGATGAAATATTCAACCCGGTATTATAAGAGATGTCCCATTTGCGGCAGGTCAAGGGGCTTTTTGAGAAAATTTGGTATTTGCCGTATATGTTTTCGCGCTATGGCCTTAAGAGGAGAGATCCCCGGGGTTATAAAATCGAGCTGGTAGAGTAATTTTTATAAATCACCCATGTTAGAAGAGGTGGGTAAAGTCAAGATGGTGAAAAGTTTTAAGGAGTAATTCAGATGAGTATGACAGATCCGATTGCTGATATGTTGACCAGGATAAGGAACGCTCAGATGGCGTTTTATAGCACGGTGGATATCCCTGGTTCCAGACAAAAAATCGATATTGCAAAGGTCCTAAAATCGGAAGGCTTTATTAAAGATTTCAAAATTATGGGCGATAAGCGTCAAGGCATTATAAGGATCTTTTTTAAATATGATGAGAACGGAGAATCCGTGATAGGAGGTCTTAAAAGGGTCAGCAAGCCGGGCCGAAGGGTCTATACAAAGGGTGATAAAATCCCGCAGGTTTTACACGGATACGGGATAAATATCCTTTCAACATCAAAAGGCATAATGACCGACAGACAGGCAAGAAAGATAGGGATCGGAGGCGAAATCGTCTGTTCAGTTTGGTAAAAAATTCGTTTACCGGTACATAATATTGTTCATACACCGGTAGAACATAATCCGATCTCAGGAATTGGAGGTTTTAGATGTCACGCGCAGGCAAAAGGCCGATACCTATCCCGAAAGATGTTAATGTCGCCTTCAACGATAACGTTTTAACAGTTAAAGGTCCCAAGGGTGAACTCAGGCGTAATATCCATGCAAAGATAAAGATAAGTATAGAAGATGATCATATTCTGGTTTCCATAGACGATGAGGAAAAAGAGACGAGGGCTCTCCACGGGCTTTTCAGGGTCTTACTGGCCAATATGGTCACGGGGGTAAGCAAGGGTTTTGAGGTGGGCCTCGAGATAGTAGGTGTCGGCTACAGGGCGGAATTATCCGGAAGAAAGGCTAGTTTTCACCTCGGGTATTCTCATCCGATTGTTTTTGAGTTGCCTAGCGGTATAGATGCGGAAATAGAGAAGACAAAGGTTACATTGAGAGGCATAGACAAAGAACTGCTTGGCAGGACGGCCGCTAAGATCAGGGATTTCAGAAGACCGGAACCGTACAAAGGGAAAGGCGTTAGGTATATGGGAGAGGTGGTTAAAAAGAAGGCGGGCAAAGCAGGTGCAAAATAATAGGCGAATCAGCGTGTCTCGGCGGGGTTGAAATTATGGGAATCATGAGCAGGACAGATGCAAGAATAAAGAGAAAAAAGAGGGTAAGAAAAAAACTCAGTGGCACGCCTGAAAGGCCAAGACTGACTGTTTTCAAGAGTTCCAAGAACATATATGCTCAAATCATCGACGACACCGCTTCAAAAACCCTGGTAGAGGCATCCTCATTATCAAAGGATATCAGACCTGAGATCGTAGGAAAAGGCGGCAACAGGGAGGGAGCTTCAATAGTGGGAAAACTCATAGCCAAAAGGGCTTTGGAAAGAGGGATTAAAAAGGTTGTCTTTGACAGGAACGGCTTTTTATATCATGGACGGGTGAAGATATTTGCCGATGAGGCGAGAGAGCAAGGCTTGGAATTTTAGTTGTCTTTTTTTGAGTTTGTAGCATTACGGGAATTAAATTATCAAGGAGATTTGCGTTGAATAAAGAAGAGGCAGAAGTCGAATTAATTGAAAAGGTTGTTCATATCAACCGTGTTGCCAAGGTAGTCAAAGGTGGCCGCAGATTCAGTTTCAGCGCTATTGTTATCGTGGGAGATGGAGCAGGTATGGTAGGTGGCGGTCTGGGGAAGGCTAACGAAGTTCCGGAAGCGATAAGAAAAGGTGTTGAGAAAGCCAGAAAGACCATGGAACCAGTCAATGTCATCGACGGTACCATACCATATGAAGTGATAGGAAAATGTGGGGCAGGTCGTGTGCTTTTAAAGCCGGCAGGGCCTGGAACAGGTGTTATAGCGGGTGGAGCGGTCAGGGCCGTATTGGAAGCAGCCGGTATTCAAAATATCCTAACAAAGTGCCTCGGCTCCCATAATCCTCATAATCTCGTTAAGGCCACCCTTAGAGGATTGCATTCCCTGCGGAACCCCCAAGAGGTTGCAAAACGCAGGGGAAGGAGCGTCAAAGAACTATTTGACTAGATGACGGTATGATATTCCCAAAGAGTTATGCATATGTCTGATATCTTAAAAGTAACCCTTGTGAAGAGCAGCATAGGTAAGAATCAAAAGATTCGTGAAACCTTGCGATGCCTGGGTCTAACCAGACTAAACAAGACGGTAATTCTGAACAATACGCCTTCCGTAAGGGGCATGATTAATAAAGTCTCCTTTATGGTCAGGGTTGAGACGTGATTTAGGGGGATAACAATGAGACTTAATAATCTTTCCCCGATGAAAGGCTCTGTAAAGAAAAAGAAGAGGGTCGGCAGAGGCCCTGCTTCCGGGCACGGGAAGACCTCGTGTCGGGGGCATAAAGGACAGAAGTCTCGATCAGGCGGGAGAATTCGGCCGGGATTTGAGGGGGGGCAGATGCCGCTACAGAGGAGGCTTCCCAAGAGGGGTTTTAAAAATATATTCAAAAAAGAATACGAGCTGATAAATATCAGAGATTTAAAGGCATTTGATCCCGGCACGGACCTGGATGCTGCTGCTTTTAAGGACGCGGGTATAATAAGGGGGACAAAGGATGGTGTAAAACTTCTGGGCGCTGGAGAGATATCCTATCCCCTTAAGATAAAAATCGACAGGGTGAGCAAAAAGGCCAGAGAGAAGGTCGAGGCCGCGGGCGGAAAAGTAGAGTTGACACAGCTATAATTGTTTTTTGATGACAAGGAGATGGGCGAGCATTGATCGGCGGCTTTCAAAATATCCCGAAGATTCCCGAACTGAAAAAAAGGATCATTTTCACTCTCTTTATGCTGGCTGTTTACAGATTAGGGTGCCATATCCCTACCCCCGGTATTGACAGCTCCGCTTTATCCGCCTATTTCAGTCAGAGGCAGGGAAGTCTTTTCGGCCTTTTTGATATGTTTTCAGGCGGCGCATTAAGCAACATGTCCGTGATGGCGCTGGGCATCATGCCGTATATCAGCGCTTCAATCATCCTGGAGCTGATGAGCGTCGTGGTACCGTATCTTGAGAAGTTGAAAAAGGAAGGCGAACAGGGCAGGAAGAAGATTATTCAGTATACA
>CAYUYB010000171.1:0-6246 GCA_964449025.1 uncultured Desulfobacteraceae bacterium | reverse complement strand
ATACGTCCATGTGGTATATGGGAGAAAGCCAGGAATCCATCCTGCACAATATCAGTACGATTTATGGACCGCAGATCCTGCTTGGAGAAGATCCCTTTAATATTGAAACCATCATCGCGCGCATGGATAGAGCAGTGACGCGTAACAATCACTCCAAGGCCGTGGTCGATTACGCCCTTCATGACCTGATTGCGAAGGCCCTGGGCGTCCCCCTCTACAAGCTTCTGGGCGGTAGATCCAATGAAAGGATTCGCCTGGTCTATGTGATGTCGTCCGGGACACCCGGGGAGGTGGCGAAACAGGCGGTAAAGCTGGCGAGAGCCGGATATGGCGGTTTAAAACTCAAGGTGGGCGCCAATATTATCGAAGACGATATCGAGATGGTCGCTGAAGTCCGCCGGGCTGTGGGCAAAGATGTCAAGATCATGACGGATACCAACGGCGGTTGGGATTACATGCAGGCTCTCAAGTTTCTTAGGGAGGTTGAAAAGTACAACCTATTCCTTGCCGAACAACCGATACCGCGCTGGGATATCGAGGGTCTGGCCCGCCTGCGCCGTAAGGTGGATATACCGATATTCGCCGATGAGGCCGCGTCCGAATTGAGCGATCTTCACAGATTGGCCAGGATTGATGCCGTTGACGGCTTTTTCCTGAAAATGCCGAAGGCGGGCGGTATCCGTAAAAGTCAAAGATGGGTGGCGATCGCTGAGTCTCTCGGATTCAATGTGATGTGCGGCTGCATGATTAATTCCGGTCTGGGAGCGGCCGTGGAAGCCCATTTCCTTGCTGCCACCGAGTGGATGGGAAGAATCGAGCAAGAGTCCATCGGACCACTGAATTTGCACGATCTGATTGATACCACCGGCGCGGCGATCACCGATGATCTGGGGATGACAATGCCCAGGTATGAGGACGGCTATCTCTATCCGCCGGAAGGCGATGGTCTGGGAATTGATCTGAACGAGGAGGCTGTCGCCAGGTATGCCAGCCCAGGTAAGACACCAATAGTGCTCAAACCTTAGACAGCGCCATTCATGAAGTATCCGGAATAAAGAGCAATGAAGGAGAGGAGAGGCATATGAGATTAAGCGGTAAAGTTGCTTTGATCACGGGCGGTGGCACAGGGATCGGTGCCGCGATCGCCAAGCGTTTCATTGAGGACGGCGCACGAGTCTGTATTACCGGTCGGCGAAAGGACAGATTAGATACAACGGCGCATTCTTTTCCAGAGGCATCCGTTGTGATTTGCGCCGGAGATGTGACCCGTTCTGAAGACGTGGCCAAAATGATAGATACCACCGTGGCCTTCGGCGGGAAATTGGATGTTTTGGTCAACAATGCCGCCATGGATTCCCACGGGAGCATCCTGGAAACCCCCATGGAAGAGTGGCGGAGGGTACTTGAGACAAATCTTACCGGTCCATTTGCGACCATGAAGGCGGCCATACCGCATATGTTGGCTAATGGAGGAGGGTCCATCATCAACATTGCCTCTCTGGCAGGCCTGCGATGCATGCCTAAATCCGTCGGGTATTGTTCGTCCAAGGCAGGATTGATCATGCTCACCCAACAGGTGGCCCTGGAGTACGGTCCCCAAAATATCAGGTGTAACGTGGTCTGTCCGGGGGCCACCAGGACAAGCATGTTCGAAGAATCTGTAGGTAAACTCGCCGAAGAAAAGGCAACCGACATGGAGTCGCTTTTCAGCCGCTTTTCTTCCCATGTGCCTCTCAGGCGCGTATCAAAACCGAGTGAAATGGGAGGCATATGCAGTTTTCTGGCAGGAGACGACTCATCCTTTATGACGGGCACGGTGCTGGTTGTGGACGGTGGGGCTGCTATTGTGGATGTTTCGGGCGCCTCTATGGATTGACATCCCTTCAAGGGAATTCATATATGTCATTCGAACACACGGAGCAATACCTTAACTTCATAGATTGAAAGGAGCATATTAGCCATGACCATCTCCCAGTATAATAGCAAGTATATTATCACACAACCAAAGGAGGGCCTGGTAATACCCAAATGGGCAGGGTCATTGTCCGAGACCCGCAGCACCCGCATGTTTTATCTGGACAGTGAAGTCAGGCCGGGCGCTTTTTATTGTGAGGTTGTGTGGTTCTGGCCGACAGAAGAAAAGGATACCTCCAGCCCCGAACCGCATACCCATGATTTCGGTGAAGTCATCGGTTTTTTCGGTACTGATCCCCATAATCTTAAGGATCTTGGCGCGGAGATAGAATTCTGGATCGACAATGAAAGGAACATCATGACGGAGACCTTCTTAGCCTATATCCCGGCCGGGGTAGTGCATTGTCCCTTGAATATCTTAAACATAACGAGGCCGGTGTTTCACTTCGCTACAATGCAGGGCACCTCCTATGGGGGGCAGGAAAAGAAATAGGAGGATTGCCGGCTACTAGGACAGGATTTCCCGGGCAATATCTCCCAGACCCAGTTCCTCCAATTTTTTTCTGCTGGGCTTCGTTGTCCGGGAATCCCAATCCATGGCAGCCAGGAATTCCCGGTCAAGTGTGTCTTCATCAACGGTCACACCGGCCAGTGGCCCTTCCTTCGGCGGCGGATTGCCCATTATCCTGCCCGGTATCTTGTATTCAAGCGGATTAAGCCCCTCACGAATATTAAATGCCTGCCGAATATCGGCTATCCTTTCCCCTGTTTGATTGAGTTCATCAATCGTCAGGTCCCAACCTGTTGCCGCGCGCATAAAATCAATAAGGCCATCAATATGAGGCAATGCCCAGAACAGGAACAGGCAGGTCCCGGTGCTGTTTACAACATGCGTGAAATTACTCCCTATCTTGTGGGCTTCGGCTCTGCCACTAAAGGACTTTGGATCGAAGTCAGGAATCGGCACTCCCGGGACAGGCATCCCCGGGCCCTGGGTGTGACGGGCCGGGGTTGGGTCCATGCGGTAGCCGATTCCCCAGTGATATCCATACTTGGGGTCATGGGCCGGGACCTCCTGACCCTGAATGTGCATGGCATATTGTTCCGCGCCTTTTCGGATCTTATCCGCTGCCTTTTTTACCCCATCTGCCAAGAGGTCGCCAAAACCTTCCCTCCTGACAAGTTTTTCGGTCATGGCAACGATAGCTCTATGATTGCCCCAGGTCATCTCAATGCCATCCGTGTCCGCCGTGGTGATTAGGCCGTTTTCGTAGCATTCGATAGCAAAGGCCATGGTAGCACCGCCCGAGATGGTATCGATCCCGTAACGATTGCAGATGTCGTTGACCTTGATTATAGAGTCGAGATTGCTGTTGAGACAATTGGCCCCAAACATACCGAGGGTCTCATACTCCGGTTTTGGGGTGCCGGCCTTATATTTGTACTCTCCTGTCCCTTCCTTCATATGCCCGCCGCATCCGATGGGACAGCGGTAACAGGCATAGGCCTTTGCCTGGTGTTCAAGCACGGCATCGCCCCCGAGAAGCGGATATTCCGGGAAGTCTATGACCGATGTACCCGCCCAGTTCTTGGTAGGAGTGTCACCGCTCTCAGCGCAAGGAATAAAGATGCCCGGGGTACCCCATTTCTTTATCATCTCATAATGCCCGGTCAGTTCTTTCAGATACCTTTTGCGCAGGTGTTTGGCCTTGTCCTCATCAACCATAGGGATCTTCAGACTCCCTTTCACGGCTACCGCCTTGAGTCTTTTCGAACCCATCACGGCGCCTAAACCGGAACGTGCGGCAGCCCTGCCCTTGCTGGTCATCACACAAGAGATGAGAGCCATCTTCTCTCCCGACGGGCCGATGCATGCTATCTCCACATCATTGCCCAATTCGGATCTGACGATGTCTTCTGTTTCAAAGGTATCCTTACCCCATAGATGGGCGGCATCTTTCAGCTCGGCCTTACCGTTGTCGATATAGAGGTAAACCGGCTTTTCAGATATCCCTTTGAAAAAGGCGGCGTCATATCCGGCGAATTTCATGTGCGGCCCGAAATACCCCCCTGAATTGGCATCACCCCAACCTCCTGTCAAGGGTGATTTCCCTACCAGGATGTACCTTGACGCGGAGAGCGCGGGGGTACCGGTAAGCAGGCCCGTGGTAAAACCAAGAATACTATCCGGACCCAACGGGTCAATGCCAGGCTTTTGACGGTCAAAGAGTATCTTGGCACCAAGGCCATACCCTCCGATCAAACGGCGTCCAATTTCTTCATCTAACACCTCCTCCTTTAGCTCTTTGTTGCAAAGATCCACCATCAAAATCTTTCCCGCGTAGCCTCCTGACATGTCTTTACCTGCTCCTTTCTATGTCCGAATACCATTAGTCGGGTTATCTAATTCGGCCCTGGATAATTCTCATCAACTACATATGCTAACTACCATTTCGCCCTTTCGTGTGTCAATTGTTTCGAAGAAAGAGAGGGTCATTTATGCCCTTTTGATTTTGGTGTCACGAGAGGAAAGCGCAATATCACGGGGTGATTATTTATTGACATACAACCATCAAATACATATAGTTCATTCCGAAAAAAGGGACTTATTACCAATCAATTCAACAGGAGGTATTACTATGAAACATCCTGTGGATTCCATTCTAAGACCTTTGCAAAACCTATCTTTCCGTCATTCCGGACTTGATCCGGAATCCAGAAAGTCCTTGAAACCACCAGATTCCCCGGTCAAGCCGGGGAATGACAATATTACAACTTCTGTAAAGTCTTACAGAGGTCTCATTATATGTGCGGTTTTCATTTCAATCCTTATCTTCACGCTTCCTGCCGCAGCGCAGCAGTCCTGCGAAAGCCTCAAGTCGATTAAAATCCCCAACGTCACCATAACTTCCGTGGAAAAAGGAGAGCCGGGATACGAATTGCCTGCGGAAACCGGTTACGGGTTCATGGATGTGCCGTCCCAAAAAATCCATGCGCCTTTCTGCAGGGTAAAGGCGGTTTCAAAGCCCACCAGCGATTCCCATATAGGTATCGAAGTCTGGCTTCCCGACGCGTCCAACTGGAACGAGAGGTTCCTTGCCGTGGGGAATCCCGGATTTATCGGTTCCATGGTCAGCGGCGGTATTGCGCGTAACATGGAGAAGGGTTATGTCTCCGCCGGAACAGACACGGGTCATGTGGATCAGGGGTTCGAGTGGGCCGTCGGGCATCCGGAGAAATGGGCGGACTGGGGGCATCGGGCTGTCCATGAGATGGTTGTGGTAACCAAGACCCTGGCTGAGTCATATTACGGAAGACCCATTAAATATTCTTACTGGAACAGCTGCCATAATGGCGGCAACCAGGGGCTCAATGAAGCGCAGCGTTACCCGGAAGACTTTGACGGGATTATCGCCGAGGATCCCGCCTTCTGGATATCTCGCCTCCAGCCGGGCTCTCTGTATATCAGCTGGGTCGGACTCAAAGACGGGGTGGACGGTCCCGGATATATTTCGCCGGCAAAGCTGGCTGTCATCAACCGGGCGGTGCTGGATGCCTGTGACGCAAACGACGGACTCGTCGACGGCATTATTGTAGATCCCACAACCTGTAGTTTCGATCCCGCGAGCATTCGCTGCCATGGCCCGGACCAGCTGTCCTGCCTCACGGACGCCCAGGTGGATACCGTCAGGAAGATCTATGAAGGCGCGAAGTTCAATGACGGGACACCCATATATACAGGGTTTGAACGGGGAAGTGAGTTGACATGGAACTTCATGATTGAGAAGGAACCCTTTTCGGTCAATGTCGTGTATTTCAAAGGTATGGTTTTCGAAGATCCTGACTGGGATTTCCGCACATTCGATGTGGACCGGGACACCCGCCTGGGTATAGAAAGGACATCCGCCGCGGTTGACGCGAACAATCCCGACCTGAGGCCTTTCAAGGAAGCGGGCGGCAAGATCATTATGATGGCGTCCTGGAACAGTATGGGCCTCCCCCCTCGACAGCTTGTGGAATATTACAAAGAGGTGGCAGGGGTAATGGGCGGTTACGAACAAACGCAGGATTTTGCCCGTCTTTTCACCGTCCCGGGCTCAGGCGGCTGTCCCGCTATGTCAAACCCCGAGGGTTTTAGAGTCTTTGAAGGCCTGGTTGATTGGGTCGAGAAAGGCAAAGCACCGGATAGAATCATCTACCCTCATACAGAGGGAGGAGGCATAATGGGCGGCAGAGGAGAGGTCTACCGTACCCGGCCGGTATGCCCATATCCCAAGCAGGCCAGATATAAAGGAAGCGGCGATGTCAACGACGCCGCCAATTTCACCTGCG
>CAYUYB010000170.1:0-6248 GCA_964449025.1 uncultured Desulfobacteraceae bacterium | reverse complement strand
CAAGATAGATAAACCAGAGGCCAATCCGGAAAAGGTAATGCGGCAACTGGCCGAACTGGATCTTGCGCCGGAGGCGTGGGGCGGAGATACCATTTTCGGCAATATATCTGCAAAGACGGGTGAAGGGATCGATGAATTGATGGAGCTTATTTTATTACAGGCCGAGGTCCTTGAATTAAAAGCCAATCCCGACAAGGCTGCAAAGGGCACAATCATCGAGGCCAAGCTGGATAAAAGCAAAGGCTCGATTGCAACGGTATTGATCAAGGAGGGTACCCTGAACAAGGGGGATTATTTCATCTGCGGAGAGAACTACGGCAGGATCAGGGCAATGATCAACAACTGGGGTAAAAAGGCAGATGCGGCGTTTCCCTCGGTTCCTGTTGAAATCCACGGGATTTCAGGTGTGCCAATGGCGGGTGATGAACTTCTCGTGGTAAAGGACGAAAAAACCGCTAGACAAATAGCCTTCTATCGCCAGGCTAGATTAAAAGAAAAAGAGATCACCAAAAGCGGTGTGGTGAGTCTTGAAGATCTTTATGAAAAGATAAGAGAAGGGAAGATAAAGGAACTCAATTTGATCCTAAAGGCTGATGTCCAGGGCTCTCTCGAGGCCCTTGCCGAGTCCCTAAGAAAGTTAGGTACTGAAGAGGTTAAGATCAAAATGATTCATTCCTCTACGGGGGCCATAACTGAATCGGACGTTATGCTTGCTTCCGCCTCCCACGCTGTCGTAATCGGGTTCAGGGTCCGTGCCAACCCCAGGGTAGTTCAGATCGCAGAGAGGGAAGGGGTGGATATACGATATTATGATGTTATATATAATCTCATTGAAGATATTCGCAAGGCTTTGGCAGGACTGCTTGAACCGGTCTATAAGGAGAACGTCATCGGCCGTGCCGAGATAAAGGAGATTTTCAATGTCTCCAAAGTGGGCACTGTCGCCGGATGTTACGTTATAGACGGGTATGTTGAAAGGAACGCCAAGGTTCGTCTTTTAAGGGATGAAGTCGTTGTCTTCGACGGAAAAATGGCGTCTCTAAAACGTTTTAAAAGTGATGTTAAAGACGTTCAATCGGGATACGAATGCGGCATAGGACTTGAGTCCTTCCAGGATATAAAGCCTGGAGACGTGATTGAGGCATACCAGATCGAGGAAATGCAGGCGGAATTATAGGACATGGTAGTGGGAACAGTAATAATCGAGTTCCATTTACATGATAATCATTCCCTTAAAGGAAAGAGGAAAATCGTCAGGAGCATGGTGGACAAGGTCAAACACAAATTCAACGTGGCTATCGCAGAGGTAGGCTCCAATGACAAATGGCAAAAGATAGAACTGGGAGTCAGCACCGTGGGAAATGACAGGCGGCACGTCGATTCGTCACTTGGCGAGGTTCTTGCCTTTCTTGAATCGTTGTATCTGGCCGAGATTATCAATACAAAGACAGAAATACTTAATATATGAAGAGAAGGCGCAAGGGGCAAGGCGCGAGGTATAAGGCGTAAGGGAAAACGATTCATTGAGAGTGGAGATATTATTATGCTGGCTGGTAAAAGGGAAGTCAGAGTCGGTGATCAGATTTTGAGAGGTATTGCCGATGTATTGACTAAAAAGGTCAAAGACCCCAGGGTCAGAGGTATAACCATTACGGGTATTAATCTAAGTAATGACCTTAGGCACGCCAGGATTTTTTTCAGTGTTTTAGGAGATCAACATAAGGTAGCGGAAGCCCAGTCCGGACTCGAAAGCGCAAAAGGTTACATTAAAAGGGAAATAGGTATTCAATACAAACTCAAATATGTGCCGGATATAGTTTTCGAATTTGACCCGAGCCTGGAAAAGGGTGAAAGGATGGAAAGGCTTTTCAATAAAATAAGACATGAAGACACCATGATCGTTTAGACTGATAGGATCTTATTATTTAGCTTTCTCGAATAATGACGCGCCGCAAAACAGACAGAGGAGAAAGGGGGCCCCGTGGATATCAATTTGATGGAATATTATTGATAGACAAGAATGAGGGAGAAACCTCGTTTGACATAGTGAAGAGTGTAAGGAAGGTTCTGAACCTCAGAAAGGTCGGGCATGCTGGCACTCTGGATCCGTTTGCCACGGGATTGCTGATAGTGCTCCTGGGGCAGGGTACAAAGCTCTCCAGGTATCTCATGGCGGAGGAAAAGAGGTATGTGGCTTCAATAAGACTGGGGGTTGAAACGGACACCTTGGATCCTACAGGCCGAATCGTATGCACTAAAGATATACCCGTGCTCAAACCTGAAGAGATAGAGAAAAGAATCCTTATGCTGGTAGGGGATATTGAGCAGGTTCCGCCTGCATATTCCGCCGTTAGTTTCAAAGGCAAACGGGCATATGAATTAGCCAGGAAGGGTGTCAGCGTGAAACTGCCGAAGAGGGTGGTGACGATCCGTTCGTTGGATATCCTTTCCATTAACATACCGGTCATTACAATAGATGTGGTCTGTTCGGGAGGCACATATATCAGGAGCCTGGCCCTGGATATAGGAAGGCATTTAGATTCTGTAGCACACCTCAGCTCCTTGAGGAGGTTGTCCATAGGCCGTTTCCATGTGAAGGATGCGCTTAATCCGGCAAGGATGAGGGTTTCCGAACAGGGATCCCTGTTCAGGGATAACGCGATAAGCCTCAACGACGCCCTACCTGGCGTAAAGGAGCTACAGGTGGACTTAAAAACGGCTGAAAGGATAAGGAACGGTTACAGGCCAGCGTGGCACGAAGTGGCGAATGGGGAGATTTTCCATGATATTCAGAAAGGTTTTCTCAAGATTGTGAACGGCCAGTCATTAGTAGCTATCATGGAAATAAGCGGATTTCCGGGTGACCGTAAGGAAGAGTGGTTGGAGAATATAAGGGTTTTCAATTAGATAGAATCATATGGCTCCCTTTGTTTGTTAGGACCTCCTAGGGGATATTGCCTCATTCTGGAATATCAGAGATGGTAGGAGCTGGTTACCTAAAGACGGAAGGGGAAATAGGCTATAACCCATATTAGAAGGAGGTGCGGGAAGTGGTTTTGAATACAGAAACCAAGAAAGAGATTATCGACAGGTTCAAATTGCATGGCAACGACACAGGTTCAGCTGAGGTTCAGATAGCCCTTTTGAGTAACAGGATAAGTTATCTCACGGAACATTTCAAGATACATAAAAAGGATCATCATTCAAGGAGAGGCCTGCTTAAGCTCGTGGGGCAGAGAAGAAAACTGCTTAATTATTTAAAAAGATCGAATTTGACCAGATACCAGCAGATCATAAGGGAGCTGGGTATTAGAAAATAGAATAAAAGAATTAAGATGAGGATTGGTATTTATTATCGGAAGGTTGAATATCCCGGTCCTTCGGATGAATCATCATGATTGTGAAGGAGAAGAAAATGGTAAAGACATACGTGATAGAGATTAATAACAATAGATTATCCATCGAAACAGGCAGGGTAGCTAAACAGGCAAGCGGATCCGTTGTAGTGAGTCTCGGTGAAACAGTTGTCCTAGTGACCGCGGTTTCAACGGATGAAGTGCGAGAGGGGGTGGATTTTCTGCCCCTAACCGTTGAATATAAGGAAATGTCATATGCGGGTGGAAGATTTCCAGGAAACTATTTTCGAAGGGAAATAGGAAGACCTGGTGAGGATGAGACCCTGATAGCCCGTCTGATCGACCGGCCTTTACGCCCTCTCTTTCCAAAAAATTATAATAACGAGATCCAGATCATAGCAAGCGTTCTTTCGACAGACAGGCAGAATGAGTCTGATATCCTGGCAATACTCGGCGCTTCGGCCGCCCTTGAAGTATCGGATATACCTTTTGACGGACCGATAGCTGCTGTGAGAGTGGGAAGGATAGGAGGTAAATTTGTAATCAATCCCACAATCAGTCAGCAGGATGAAACCGATATCAACCTTATTGTAGCAGGCAATCGTTCGGCAGTGGTCATGGTGGAGGGTGGGGGCAATTTTATCTCCGAGGCGGAGATGACCGACGCCATATTTTACGGCCACAATGCCCTCCAACCGATGCTGGATATGCAGATAGACCTGAGAAATGAGGCGGGCAAACAGAAAAGGGCTATAACTATTCCTGAGCAGGACGAGGGGCTGGAAGCCAAGGTGGCGGAGACAACCACTCCTCTACTACAAGAGGTAATCAACATAGCCGACAAACAGATGCGCCAGAAAAAGAGGAATCAGGCCTTGGAATCGGCAATAGAAAAACTTCCTGAAGAATATCGATTAAGGGAAGCGGAGATAAAAGAGATATTCCATGACCTGGAAAGGGCGATGGTCCGCAGGATGATATTGAACGAGAAAAGGAGGATCGATGGTCGGTCTTTTACGGAAGTAAGGCCTATAGAATGCTTGGTAGGGATATTGCCCCGGGTCCATGGTTCGGCTCTATTCACGCGGGGGGAGACCCAGGCTATGGTATTGACTACTCTGGGCACCGAAATGGATGAGCAGAGGATAGACACTATATATGGGAATGTGTTTAGAAATTTTATAATGCATTATAATTTTCCGCCTTACAGTGTGGGAGAAACCAAAAGAATCGGGGGTCCCGGCAGGAGAGAGATAGGGCACGGTGCCTTGGCCAGGCGGGCTCTTCTGCCTGTTATCCCCAGCAAGGATGAGTTTCAATATGCCATCCGTGTGGTTTCGGAGATACTTGAGTCGAATGGGTCATCCTCCATGGCCAGTGTTTGTGGCGGCTCCCTTTCTCTTATGGACGCGGGGGTTCCCGTTAAGGAGGCAGTGGCGGGAGTGGCCATGGGTCTTATCAAAGAGGGAGAAAAGACGGTTGTACTGACCGATATCTTGGGGGATGAGGACCATTGCGGGGATATGGATTTCAAGATAACCGGCACCAGTGAGGGGATAACCGCTCTGCAGATGGATATAAAGATCGAGGGTGTTACCAAGGAGGTGATGGAGAAGGCCCTTGCCCAGGCAAAAGAAGCACGGCTGTCCATCTTGGACAGGATGAATGCATCTATTTCCCGATCCAGGCCCCAGGTGTCGGAGTATGCGCCGGTTATTGCCAAGATGAAGATCAAACCTGAAAAGATCAGACTTCTTATCGGACCCGGCGGAAAGGTAATACGGGAGATCAGTGCCAAGACAGACTCTTCCATAAATGTGGATGATGAAGGCAATGTCATGATTGCATCCCCGGACGGAGATGCCTCAAAGGCCGCTCTTGAGATGATTAATGAGATAATACGGGATGCCGAGGTGGGTAAATTATACATGGGGAAGGTAAGAAAAATCATGGATTTTGGAGCCTTTGTGGAGATCCTGCCCGGCATTGACGGGCTGATTCATATCTCTCAGATGGATAAGGTTAGGGTAAATAAGGTAACCGATATTCTGCATGAAGGTGACGAGGTACTGGTTAAGGTTATTGATGTGGACAAAAACGGGAAGGTAGCGTTGTCAAGAAAGGCGGCCCTCGGCGAAAGCCTGTAATAAGCATCACGGGACAGGCATCTCTTCCTGACATATTGGCCGCATATTAGTGAGAAGATCGGTATTATAAATCTTAACCGGACATAATCGAAAGAACAGCAGAGAGCGAAGAGGCCTCAGATAATTGGAACGTATATCTGTCAAGATCAAGCGACTGGAAAGCGGTCTTAATCTTCCCTTGCCTGACTACGAAACAGAAGGCTCTTCGGGTATCGATATCAGGGCCTCAGTAAAAGAGCCTTTGTCGATGAAACCCGGGGAGATAAAACTGATTCCTACCGGTCTGGCCGTATCTATTCCCCCTGGATATGAAGGACAGATAAGGCCCCGCAGCGGATTATCTTTGAAACATGGTATCGGACTGGTTAACAGTCCGGGGACAATCGATTCGGATTACAGGGGGGAGATTGGTATTATAATGATAAACCTGGGAGACAGGCCATTTACCATAAGGAGGGGTGATCGAATAGCCCAGATGATTATAAGCAAGGTATACCGGGCAGCCCTGGTAGAGGTTGATGAACTGGATTCCACTGAACGTGGAGGAGGGGGATTCGGGCACAGCGGGGTTTGAATCCCAGGCAGGGCTCTTTTCGCCGCTCAAAGGATAGAACATGTTAATTTTCTTGACAAATAAACCCTGTAATATATATTGCAACATCTATTTTTCTTTAGTATTTTGACACTGATTATGAATCCGGTTCGTCTGTCTTAAGCCAAGAGGGCGGCCGATTCAGAAAATAAG
>CAYUYB010000169.1:0-6248 GCA_964449025.1 uncultured Desulfobacteraceae bacterium | reverse complement strand
ATCACCGATTTCGTAACCGAAATGACAAGGAAAGTTATCAGGGTCACCCGTGAAGGCAACCATTTTGCATCTTACCTTAAACAGCATAAGTATCTCCTTCCTTTGATTTCCCTTCTAATCATCACCCGGTCATATATACCGATAGTCAAAAGTCATTCTATCTGATTGTGGCTGACATTACAATAACCTGTCAAGAGCGCACGTATTAACCCTATCCTTCCCGCTGGATAACACACCTGCCATATAATGGGTCATTATAATTGACACACAACCTGGAAGCCCATATACTTTATTTTCTGAAAAGGGAGTCCTTACCAGCTATAAGGCAACCCTTTAAAGAAAAATAACCATTATCTGTATAGTTGTCCGTCTCTTTATCTTCGAAGACACCTTACTAGAGGACCAGGAGGACATATGAAATATTCCCGGATCTTTGCGAAGGCATTCATTACAGTCGCGCTGACACTCCTCTTCACGGCCTGCAGCAGCCCAGACAAGAAAACACTTAAGATTTTTACGTCCTGTGAGGCCCTTCTGGGCATGGATATCCCGGCTTCGGCAATCGGTCTCCCAACCTCCGGCGCTATTATTCAAGCCGCTGTGCCTGTGGAAGCTACAGAAGAAGGCAATGTGAACGGAAAATTCTGCAAGGTTACGGGAGTCATAAAGCCCAAGGATCCTGAATCTTTTAATATGGAATTTGAAGTGAATTTGCCGGAATACTGGAACAGGCGTGCTTTGCAGATGGGGGGAGAAGGTTTTGACGGCAATCTGGTCACCGGTTTGACCGGTTATGCCATGCAGCCGGCTAATACTGACAATCCACTAAAACAGGGCTAAGTGACGCTGGGCGGTGATGGCGGCCACAAGAGTAATCAGGCCTTTGACGGCAGTTTCGCCCTAGATGACGAGGCGTTGTTGAATTTCGGAAAGCAATCCATCAAGAAGGTGCATGATACAGCCATTGAGATTATCCGCAGGGCTTACGTCAGTGAGCCGCTCCGCTTCTATTTCATTGGGTGCTCGCAGGGTGGTCATGAAGCTCTCGATGCGGCGGCACGATATCCCGACGATTATGACGGTGTTGTTGCTCACTTTCCCGCCTACAATGTGACAATGCTGCACCTGGGTTCACTGAATGCCGGCAAAGCGGTTTATGATAATGGCGGTGCTGGCTGGATGAATGCTGAGGAAACAAAATTGATCACCGATGCTGTATATGCGGCATGTGATCAACTTGACGGGGCGTCGGATGGTATTATCAGCGATGTGAGGGGTTGTAATTCCGCTTTTGATATCCATGACTTGCGTTGCCCCGGAGGTGTGGATACCGGAGATACCTGCCTCTCTGATGCCCAGCTTGCAGCGGCGCACCGGATAACCTCTCAATACAGTCCTGGTTTCGAAATCGCGGGCACGGACACATTCCCGAAATGGCCGCTGTTCGAAGGCGCCCTTTTTCAGGTATCTAACTTCGGCGCGGCGACGCGGCCAGTTATACCTGCGTGCAGAATTGATTGGAAGGCGTGCTCTTGAGCAGAAGCTCGGTCAAGGATATCTCCTCTTGAGCCGATGGTTCCATCTCCTCACAGGCCTCAAATCCGATCTCGATCTTTATTGATTGCAAGGTCGCCAGGGATTTCGTGTAAAGGGAGTCATAGTCAATTCGGGAGATATATCATCAGATGAAAGGTATTGAACTGTCAGAAAAATATTTTAATGCCCACGGGCTACCCATGATCGAGACCGAATTTGGTTCCCACTCCGATCGGATCGCCGCGGGCTTTGTAGGACCCGGCTCGGAATGTTTTGGGTTTGACGATGATATCTCCAGGGACCATGATTGGGGTCCCGGATTCTGCCTTTGGCTGACAGCAGAAGACCACAAAGAGATCGGGCCTGCTCTTCAAGAGGCCTATCAGAGTCTGCCAAAGATATTCCACGGATATGGACCCCGGGCCGTGAGCCCTGGCGAAGAGGCACGAACAGGCGTAGGCGAGATAAACACCTTCTATAGGACCTATCTTGGGCTGGATCATCTACCAAAGACCTTTATGGAATGGTTGTCCATTCCGGAGCAGGCCCTCGCAACATGCACTAACGGCAAGATTTTTTCAGATCCTCTGGGCGAATTCTCTCGCTGGCGAGGAGTGCTGCTTGATTTTTATCCTGAAGACGTGCGTTTAAAAAAGATGTCGTCCCGGTGCATAACGGCAGCGCAGGCAGGACAGTATAATTTCGAGCGATCCCTTAGACGAAACGACCTTTTTGCCGTAAGGTATTCAGAGATGACCTTCTGTGCTGATATTATCTCTCTCGTCTTTCTTTTGAACAAAAAATACGCACCGTTTTACAAGTGGATGCACCGTGCCCTGAAGCGGCTTCCGGTCCTTGGGAAAACGGTATACGGCATGATCACAGATCTTCTGGCTGAAGATGATCACCAAAAAAAGTCCCGTATCATTGAGAAGATATGCTCAAAAATAATTGAAGAGCTAAGGCTGGAGGGCGTTTCAGATTCCAACAGTGACTTTCTATTGGATCATGCGGGGAGTATTCATAGCAGGATAGCAGATCAGGTTTTAGGCGCCCATCTTACAGTTGTTAGATAAGGGCCAGGCCTGCGGTTTAAAAAACCCTCTATCGATATCCCTGGCAATAGCCACGGTATTGGTGTAATTTTGTCATGGAGGAGATGTCATAATGAAGGAAATCACAGGAAAGACCGCCTTTATCACAGGAGGTGGCAGCGGTATCGGGCTGGGAACGGCCAAGGCCTTTGCTTCGGCGGGTATGCAGGTGGTGATCGCCGATCTGAGCCAGGATCATCTGGATGAGGCCATGGCCTTTTTCGACAAGACCAATCAACAGGTACATCCCATCGCCCTGGATGTAGCTGACCGAAACGCCATGGCCCTCGCGGCCCGGGAGGCCGAAGACGTATACGGGCCCGTTCATGTGCTGTGCAACAACGCCGGCGTAAATATCATCGGGCCGTTGGATCAGGCGGGTTACGAAGACTGGGACTGGCTGCTCGACGTCAATCTGGGGGGTGTGATCAACGGCCTTGTTACCTTTATCCCGCGTATCAAAGTGCACGGGCAGGGCGGCCACATTGTTAACACATCTTCCATCGCCGGCATCGTGGCCGGACCGGGCAATGGTATCTATTCCGCGACCAAATTCGCCATTCGGGGGTTGTCGGAGTCATTACGCTATGATCTGGCCCCTTACGGTATCGGTGTCTCTGTGCTGTGTCCCGGAACCGTAGCCACCAACCTGCACCAGAGCGAAGCACATCGTCCTGCCCTCTATCAGGGAGTGGCGGATGCCGCCGTCCGGGAAAGGCGGGCATTGACCGGCCGGATCTTCGAGGAAGTGCTGCCCACCGGCATGGACCCTGTTGAAGTGGGAGAAAAGGTCCTGCTCGGGATCCGGCACAATGATTTTTACATATTGCCGCATCCCGAGTTCAGAGAGGAATTTCAGGAATCCTTTGATGAGATCATCGCGGCCTTGCCCGACGAACCGATGGATCCCCGGCGCGAAGTCCACGAAGAACAGCGCCGGCGTCGTCGAAGAGAGGCCCGGGAAAGGGCCGCGGAAATGAAATAGTTGGTCTGTCCAGATGTGTCAAACAGTCAGATTGAGGGTTTTCAATCTGGCTGCTTCAGGTTCTGAGGTCTTCAGATCCCAACCGCGTCCGGTATAGAATTCATCCATCATGGTCTCGAATTGGTCTCGGGTTAATACCGCCCCCTTTCTGTCTCCAACAGTCAAAGGCTCCTCAAAAAACCTGTCCGGTATGACATCATCGGCCCGCGTGAATCCTTCGCGATAGTTGAAAAGCTTTTCCAGGTTATATATCCGTTCGCCTACCTGTAGGAGTTCACCCTTTGAAGCGGCTCCGGTTATACCGCTCATCAGTTTGGCGATAAGGCCACCGTCGCTGCCGTATCCACCCATGGAAAAGGAACAGACTCCTATAGAATCCGTCAGGGCCATTAAATTCTGCTCTTCTATACTCGTTCCGTTAAGATGGCACGCTCCCCTGTTTGAGGTTGCGTAGCACATGGCCCGTGGCGGATTGGCATGACAATTATGGGCTGCTAGTTCATGTCCTTTGACATGCATGGCAAACTTATGGGAATCCTGCCCGATTTCCTGGGCCAGCGCCCTGGCTCCCCTGGATGCAAGATCGCCAATCCCCTGTCTGGCGGCAATCCGGTGGATCATCTCCAAGGTCGCATCCACGCTGCCCCACTTCAGATCTATGTTGTCCAGAAATCTTTTATCAATCAGTCCCTTTTCATAGGCCTCCATAAGAAAACCTATGGTATTGCCCACCGAAATGATATCCAGGCCGTAGTCATCACAGGTATAAATCGCCTTAAGGATACCCGACAGGTCCGAAATCATAAGGTTCGCGCCAAGCATGGTGCCGGTTTCGTATTCAGGCCCATCGTGGACCAGTCCGGCAAAAGGGCTGTCCGTGGTCTTACCGCTTTTTTTGCAGGCCAGGGGGCAACAGTAACAGGAAAAAGACCTGATCCAGTTCTTCATCCCCGCATGGAACCCGATCTTATCGATATCAGAGAAGGTGCCCTCACGAAAGTTCCTTACGGCCATCATCCCCAGGCCGGATAACATCTCCAGGCCCCCTGCCGTACCCCCCGAGCGCCACATCCCGTATATTTGCTCATTTTTGAATCTTTGACGGGCCTCTTCAAGGGCCTCCAGAAACAGGGCGTGATCTCCTACCTCGGGCTGTCCGGTCCCTCTTACCGCCACCGCCTTGAGATTCTTGCTCCCCATGACGCAACCGGTGCCGCCGCGTCCGGCTGCGCGGGCGGCGGTATTCACGATGCATGCGTATTCAACCAGATTCTCACCGGCAGGTCCTATATAGCAGGTCCGAAACCTGGGGTCGCCGAGTTCCTCGATCAGATCCTTGTCAAACTGGTCGGTCCCGCTTCCCCAGAATTTCCTGGCATCCCGGATCTCGACTCTATCATCATTGATATATAGGTACACGGGAGCGGCGGCCTTGCCTGTTACCACCAGTCCATCGTAACCCGCGAACCGCAGCTCCGGACCGAAAAATCCACCCATATTGGAGTAACTTAGCGTCGACGCATGGGTGTATCGGGATTTCTTGGGATAGGTGTGCGGTGATTTGGTCACGACGCAGGTCCGCGATGAAGAAGGCGCGGGAAATCCCGAGAACGGCCCGCACATAAACATGAGCGGGTTTTCCGGACCAAGCGGATCTGCCCCGGGTCTTTCTCTCAACCGATCCCATAACATCTTGATCCCCAATCCCCTACCCCCGACAAAATTTCTCAAGTCACACGGATCTATCGCCTTTTTTTCTATCCTGCCCGAACTCAAATCGACATCCAGTATGATGCCGTTATAGCCGTATGTTTTCTCGGTCATGATATCCCCCTTTCCCGATCGGATTGAGCCTCAACGCCATACCATTCTTCTATCAATTCTTCAGCGATCCGCCTGGGTTCCATGGCGTAAAACCTTTGACTGATATCGACTTTGACATGCGACAGCGCCTCGAACGGGCAATATTTCACACACTGGGGGTCGCCATTGCATAGATTACACATCCTTTCGGGCATGCCGGTCTCCGGGTGGGGCACAATGACCCCGACCCGGCAGGCTTCGGCACAGCTTCCACATCCGATGCATCGATCCGGATCAACCGCGATCGTCATGTTCTTGTCATCCCTGTATAAAGCGCGCCGGCCGGTTGACGGATCGGGATCGACAGGACAGGCCTCTATACACGGATTATCGGGGCACATAGCGCAAACCGCCGGGACATCCACATCCGGATTGAAGGAATACACCTTTATATTCGATAAATACGGATTGCCGGTTCCGTTCAACAACCTGCCGTTAACCTCTTTAGGATGATTGAACGCTGAACAGACCGTCTCGCAGGTGCGGCAGCCCGTGCATCTGGAATAATCCACCAGGATCATGGAAAGTGAGCCTTCTTCCTGCTGGGCGCTTGCCAATCGGAATAAACCGAATTGTCCCAGAAATACCATTGCGCCGCCCCCAAAGGCTATTTTCATAAAATTCCTTCGAGACCATTGCGACGATTCACGGTTTGCAATCATGTCTATTCTCCTTTCGTTACGTAAGAGGTAAGGGGTCCATGAAATAATAACTTGACAAATTTATTCTTACGGAAATAATCTTTGTCTATAACCCGCCAAGCCCGAATA
>CAYUYB010000168.1:0-6257 GCA_964449025.1 uncultured Desulfobacteraceae bacterium | reverse complement strand
GCCAAACATCAAGCAAAAAAGTAGAGTCAGTCTCTGGTAATATTTCATTGTCTTGCCCCCATATTGGCCTGTATACCGCCAGAAAGAAATGAATAATATTTTATGAACCGGTTACAACTCGACTTACATCTTTATAATTGCCTTAAGAAACTCTCCCTTCTCAGCGGCTGTAACAGCTTCGTTTATCCTGTCAAGAGGGTATTCAGCCTGTACCAGCTTGTCTACCGGCAACTGCCCGGCCCTGTAAAGCTCAATGAATTTAGGAATGTCGTATTTAGGTTTTAAAGTCCCTATTATCGAGCCCATAATTGCTTTTTCACCAACCAGTTGCACGGGGTCTATAGTTGCCTTTTCTCCGAAGGGAACAGCTCCGACTACGACCGATGTTCCTCCCGGTTTCAATGCATCCAGGCTTTGTGATATTGTTTCACCCTTCCCTATTGCTTCGATAGCGAAATCTACGCCTCCGTCAGAAATCTCCCGGATACTATCGACAATGTTGTCTTTGGACGCGTTAACAGAGTGAGTAGCTCCGAATTGCCCGGCAAAATCCAGCTTATGATCAAGGATATCCACTGCGATTATTTTCCCGGCTCCTGACAATTTAGCAGCCATGATAGCACCCATACCGACAACACCACAGCCCAGCACAGCTACTTCTGCTGCCGGCCATACCTTTGCCCTGTTGAAGACGGCTCCAATTCCCGAAGCAGCACCGCAGCATAAAGGAGTTAATTTGTCTATATCCATATCCTGAGGAACTTTAATTAAAAAGTCCTGGTGTGTAATAGAGTATTCGGCAAAGGAAGACTGGCAAAAATAACTGTGAATTACTTCATCTCTCTTTTTCAGTCTGGTTGTATTATCCCGCATGGTTCCACCGAACATCAAAAAACCGTTCATAATACAGGCACCATAATAACCCTTTGCGCAGTTGGAGCACTCTCCGCAATAGACCAGAGCATTAAATAATACTTTATCCCCCGGTTTTAAACCGGTCACCCCGATACCGACTTCTTCAACCACTCCGACTCCCTCATGTCCCAGGACGACAGGCAGCGGCGGGGGAAATCCGCCATGAAAAACGGAGATATCAGTATGACACAATCCCACGGCTGAAATTTTTACCTTAACTTCACCGGCCTGGGGCCCTGAAATTTCAATGTCCTCAATCGTCAAAGGCTTTCCATATTCCCGCATGACTGCAGCTTTCATTAGTCTATCCTCCTTTTAGTTGATTAAAAATATAAATACCAGTCAGGTTTTAATTTTAGCCTTCACTCGAAGATGAGAGGTGCAGCAGTAGCCGTGCAAAGAGAACGTAGTTAAAGTTTGATTTATTAACCGGGATGCTTTTTTTATGAAGAACTATACGAATATTGAGATACTATGTCAAGAATATGCTATAAGGGTTATAACCTAAATTCATGTAATTTTTTATTGAAACCGTTATAAAGTTTAAGGTATATTCGAATAAAGAATAAAATCTGATTTTCTCACTCGATTCCATATGAAAAATAAAATACTCAACTGTTATGTTTCTGCCGAATCTTCAATAACTGCCGCAAATCTAGTTGATTTTTTAATATTTTTTTTTAACCGCCAATAAAACCAATTAAGGAGGAAAAGTCATGTCACAAAGAGAAGGTGAAACAGATTATAAGTATGAAGACTATGCTTCGGAAATGGCAACCTACCGCAATCCGCAAACGGATGCTATGGTTAACAAGCAGCTTAAAATAACCCTTGATTCAGGAACTGCCTTTGACCTCAAGTTTATTGAAAAGAATAAAGTTGAATGGAAAAATGATGGAAAAAACGGTACAGACTGGTGTGAAGTTGTAGAAGTTGAAGCAGATACCTATTTTATTGATATGACTTTTGTAGATGATAGACGCCATTGCCAGACATTCATCGTGAATACCGAAACAAGGCAGGCGGTGGGAGTTCACACACACCTGCGCGAGGGCGATGTCGGCAAGGAAACCAGGGCACTCCATACTTACTCAGCAGGTGTACTCGGCGATCCATCCATTCCTCCAACCGGACGGAAACCGGCGCCTACACGCGACCTGCATGGCCTGCGGGCAATTTACAAATACAATCCCAACCAGTGCTTCGAACATGTATACATGACATTTGAGCGCTACGCCTGGCATTGTGTGGTTGGGCCGCTAAAGGGGCAGGCCGATGTGGAGATGTGCACCATTTATAAATTTGACGATAACCAGTATATATTCAGCTGGCGTGAATTCGGACTCCCTGTTTCCACTGTTTTCTTTTATAACTGGAATCAATTGAAAACGACCGGCAAATTTTTTGCCATTGGAGATGACGGTGAGGTTGCCAATACACCGGCTGCTGCGCTTATTACCAAGTTGTCAATGGCCTTTTATCCACTGGATGCCCAGCCACTGTAAATTTATTCCTGGACGTCCATCTGAAACTTTAAAAAATACATGCTCATCGGATTTTTAAAGCTATATAACCCGATGGGGATTTAAGAAAAGGATGGATGCAAAGGCTTAAAAATTCCATAACGGGGATGAATATCTGTCCCCGTTATGGCCGGTTTAGAAAACAAAGGGCAATTTAATAAAAAACCCTGTATCGAGACCCACCGAAAGCCGGACTATAATACCCTGTAAAAATGAATAACCACACTGTTGGCTTTGCGCATTCCAGTGGATATAATAACAGATTTATTGAGCCAGTCGTATTTACTGCCGTTTGCAACCTCCATCTTCGCGGAGGTTCGCATGTAGTACTCCGAAGGAGGCACGTCTTCACCCTTTGCAAGTCTTGCTAGCACCTCTTTAGGCGCAGTCCTGATACCCGTGTTTTCAACAAAGATGATCACACCATCATCGGTCATCAGGCTGTATTTTGCTACAAGGTCCGCGGTGCCGTCCTCGCGCACGGTCTGCCAATCCGCACCGCCGCGCAGTACCTTTCCATTGATCTTCGGCCCGGCAACTGTCCCGCCTGTGATGTTAATGATCCGGCGGATACCGTATTTGGTCTTACCCAGTTCCTGCGGCGGATCAAGCGTTGCAGTTACCTCAAATAAAAATTCCAGTTCCGGCTTTGGAAGCAGGTCACCGGCAGGAGTATTTTTTGCGGTCAAAACGAATACTGAAAGGACTAAAAGCATAAGGAAGATTCTTTTCATGGTGTCGTCTCCAATGATAAAGAGTTGCCCCACTCTTTATCTTTATGAAAATCTAACGTGCCTGTCAGGGCATTATTTTGGTTCCCCCCTGTTCAGATGCTATTCGATCGGTTCAAGGGGCCAGCCCATCGATGCCGCACGGGGCCCGACGATTGCATGGATCAGATTCACTTCACCGTCTCTCATCCTGAACATGTGGCAATCGACAAGACCGCTTCCTGTGGGGTTTCCCTCATTCGCGGTTGCTCCGCCGCCAAATGCCATAAATGCGATGGAAATGCCTTTTTCAGTATCAACCCAGACGCGTCGCGGGCCATGATGAACGCTTGCACCAATTCGCTTCCTGAATGTCACTGGCGAACAATCATGGTCCATCCCTGTTGTCAGAAAACCATTCTCCCAGCGGTCGCATACTTCGGCAAAGGGGACACTTACTGTAGCACCCTCTGCAAACAGGGCAAAATAGTTATCGGCTGCATCCGCCAAAACTTTGCGGGGTATACGTTTCTCTGGCGGCAGTATAGTATCCCAGTCCTGATCTTTGGTGTCTAAAACACCTTTTGGGTTAAAGGCGAAATCTCTTTCTCTGGCAATGATAGTCTCAATTTCTGTGACCTTGCCATTTTCAACTTTAAGCCGGCTGGCAAACAGGATCGGCCTTACGGTTCCCTCTTTTGGCAATTCTTTGGGGCCTGCAAACAGGGCAGCAACATTGCCGTCACCGGATTGACCTGCAAGAGGTGTTTTTGCTCCGGCAGGGCGTTTGGGTGCTCCAGGAGCCCCTGTAGCTCCGCCGCTTTTAAATCCTTCTCCAACCGTTTTAGAGCTAAAGGGTTCTTCTATTACAGCAATTGTGGCTGTAGTGCATTTTTGGGTATCGATCAAAGTGCGTTTGAGCAGGGGCTTGCCTGCGGTTTCCCAAAAGCCTTTTCCAATCTCCTGTATAACGCCGTTTTCAGTAAATTTTACTGTGGAAGCAAGAGGCAGAACAGATGCATTGTGTGCCTGAATAGACTCAAAGTACTGGTCTGTTATTTTTGAAAGGGCTTCACGCGTGCAGATCTCTTCTTCTGCCTGAATACTTAGGACCTGAAAAACACATATAAATGCTGAAAGGTAAACCATAACTAAACATAATACTGTTCGTTTCATCTTTAAATCCTCCAATATGCTTATAATTAGAATGTTTGAAAGAACCCTTCTTTTTCCTAATTGCTAATTGTTAACTGATCATTGATTACTGAAAGATATTTTACTCCTACTCACCGCTGTTTTTCAACGTCCTCCTCCCTGCGCCATTTATAGTACTCATCATAAGCCTTAATTTTTTCAAGGTTTGGAATCGGTTTTGCTGTGGCGGTATTATCAAAATACAGTACCTTCTGGTCCTCCTCGGTAAAGTTGGGCCAATCCGGCAGGTCGGGTCCGTTCGGGTCTCCCTTTTCGGCAAAATTGATCCAGTAAGCCTGCATCATGTCGGAAAGAGCCAGATCTTCCGGTCGAGGTTCGCCGGCCCTCCCTCCGAAATTCCCGAAGACATAGGAGACCTCGTCCGCATGATTGGCGCCGTCGGGGGATCTTGGGGTCCGATGGTCATAATAGTAGACAAACGCTTTGCCGTTCCCCATCCGGGATTGAAGCCGGGCCCAGGCCCAGGTAGGCCACGCAAACGCGAATTCGCGGAAAACATCGGCTGAAGCACGGGCTGCTTCGGCGTCGGTTGCATGGGGATATGCTTCCAGAATTACATCCGCCCGTTCTCCATAACCGGATCGAATCTGTTGTTCGAACTGCTCGGGGGTAACGGGGCCCCGCATGAACAATCCACCTTCATTGGAATTGGTGCCTGCCAGGATCGGAGTGTCGTTGAACTGGCCTTTTTCATATAATTCGTAAGGATCTCCCGGGATCACATATCCATCTGCCACGGGCCAGAAACGGGCGCCGCCGCCCATTCCCCCTCCGGTGGCTTCCTGGATCTTTTCGGTCGGCAGAGCCCGCGCAGCCTTGATATTGTCAACGCCGAGTTTCTTCAGAAAGTTCTCTCCATCCGATTCGGCCAGCTCCAGTGCCGCAACATTCATTCCCGCTCCTTCTTTGATCCTCGGCGGAGCAAAAGAACCACCGCTTTCTGAAATAGCATGCTGGAACAGCCCTTTGGCTGGCGGTGCGGCGGACAGCATACCGACTGCGATTCCTCCCGCGGATTCGCCGAAAATCGTTACGCGCGACGGGTCGCCTCCAAACTGGTCGATATTGTCCTTTACCCACTGGAGACCGGCTATCATATCCTGAAGTCCGTAAGTGCCCGATCCCTTGCCGCTTTCACGGCTAAGATCCGGGTGAGCCATGAATCCGAAAACGCCAAGCCGGTAGGCAATGCTTACGAAGACTACTCCTTTTTTGGCGAATTTTGTTCCGTCGAACATGGGGGTGCCCGTCATTCCGCCCACAAATGCGCCACCGTGAATCCATACCATTACCGGTCGCTTTTCATCGACGTTTTTTGCTCCTGTCCAGACGTTCAGATACAGACAGTCCTCGCTGAAATTGGCAGGGGTACCCGTCATAGCGGCCATGCTCGAATCCTGCATGCATCCGCAGGCGTATGTATCTGCACTTTTTACACCCGCCCATGATTCAGCCGGCCGCGGAGCCTTCCAGCGCAGATCGTCGACCGGAGGTGCTGCAAACGGAATCCCCCTGTATGAAAAAATACCGTCCTGTTCGACACCTTCAATAGTGCCCTGAGTTACCTTAACGGTTGTTGTCAGAGGCGGTGAACTGCATGCAACGGTAAATAAAATAGAAATAATTAATACAAATAAACAACCTGAATGTTTTAATCGCATAGCTTCTCCCTATGATGAAAAAGTGTCGGGCATGAACTTGCCGGTAATTTGATGTGATTTTATAATTAAAAATTCGCTTTTTAAGGAAGGAAGTATATGGAGGTGAGTTTTGTATGTCAATATACTTTTCTTGTCGTTTCGAGCGAAAGGAGAAATCTTAACCCTGTTAAATATCGTAAATCAAGATTTGATCAAATTACTGAATTATACTATTTGATATTAATATTTTTCTT
>CAYUYB010000167.1:0-6260 GCA_964449025.1 uncultured Desulfobacteraceae bacterium | reverse complement strand
CCTTGAAAATCAGCCCACCGCGTACTTCGGGTGGGATTCTTTTGGAGATGTCGTCCTGAAAAGAAGACCCGTGACCTCGGAAAACGCTAAAGATATGGCACTAAGAAAAGGGACACCCTACGGCCAAGGTAATTCTTTCGAAGAGGCCAAGGGCAGAGGGCGTAGACAATCAGAGGATCCCCGCTTTTTATACCTAACAGCTAATGGCTAAAGGCTAACAGCTTTTACCCATTAATAGACACTATTCCTGTTGCTCGATGAGTTGGAGTTTATTTGTAATATTGTCCTCTATCCAGTTATCATCTATCCATTCCAAGGGGTTAACGAACACGCGGTGAACCAGTATGCTGAAATGGAGGTGATCGCCACCCGCGAGTCCGGTTTGACCTGTGTTTGCGATAATATCCCCCTTTTTCACAATGTCACCTTCCGTGACCAGCATATTGCTGAGATGCCCGTATAGGGACGCCAGACCCTGACCGTGATCTATAACCACTGAAAGGCCATAAATGCCGAGCTTCCCGGCAAAAATGATTCTGCCATTGTTGCCGGCCTCAACAGGGGAGTTCGCAAGCGAGGCCAGATCAATACCCATGTGAAACTGCTCATCGACCCTTTCACCCTGATAATAATAGGTGCGGTGGTCTCCGAATTTGGCCATACTTGCCGCATTCCTGAGGGTCAACCACTTCCCTTCCCAGAAACTCTCTGATGCTGTTTCTTCCATGAGATTGAACAGAAATTCGTCATTCTCTTCCCGTAACTTATTATTGATCTTAATGTATTTCTCAATGTCACTGTCCTCGGGACTAAACTTGTAATCGGAGAAATAAGGCAGAACACGTTTCAGGAAGGCGTCACTGATATTCATTCTCTCACTGAGAAAGGTCTTTTCCCTTACGTGGTAATAAAAGGTGGAAATAGATGTGTTTTCGGCCCTGTCTTTGGCCCATAGGTGGATGTAAGGGTCCGGAGTGGAATGTAGAGGGAGTGCGAAATAGGCCAGGGTTATACCTCCCTTGGGCTCTTCCCCGGCAGGGTAACCGGGGAAGAAAAGATCGTCCACATAAACACCGCTTTCCACCGTATCGGAAGAGGTGCGGTATATGACAAGACCGGCCCCACCGATATTAATATTGTGCATGCGGCTTATGGGGCCTAGAGATGGGGGTATTGTGTCAACAGTCATCGTGTGCTGGAGCAAGGTCATGTTTCCATCCCCGCCACTCCTCCTGGAGTAGTCCCATACCTGAACCGCGATATCGAGACGGCCCTGGACCAGATGCATTTCAGAGGGATCGATTTCAAGTTCCTGGTGAAAATTACGGGCACCATCACGGTTTAACAGCCCTGCAAAGGGGAACTTCTTTTCGAAAAGTGTCGCTTTTCTCCCTCCCTGGCTGTATGTGACGCACAACTCTTTGAGGCCCCTCTTTGAGTCACCGGCGTCCAGGATGAATGTCTGTTTTTTTGACAGGAACTCGGGTAAGGGTCGAAGCCCTGCAATTGGCTTATCACCTTCGAATATGATAGTGAAGAGCCATATAAAAAGACCAATGATTATTGCGAATGCTGTTATTGTGAGATAACAGGATGTCCTTTTCTTTTTTGAAGCATGTTGCATTTGTAAGACAACCTTTCAGGATATTTTTGAAGAAATCTTTAATCTTGATAATCGCCCGGCAACTTGAAGGGTTCTCAATTAATACAGATTCCGCTATCAAATGTCAAATCAGTCCTTTATCTTAAGACCGATAGCCCTAACTCTCTCCATTATTTCCTCCGGATTAAGGGTTTGAAACCTTTTCCCTTTCATGAGTATTCTTCCATTGACGATCACGTCTTTTACGTCTGATCCGCACGCAGAATAGACTATTGAGGATAAAGGGTTATATAACGGCACCAGATGGGGGGTATTCATATCTACCACTATGATATCCGCCTTTTTCCCTTTTTCAATAGTACCGATTTCATCTTCCAGGCCCATTATACGTGCACCATCGGATGTAGCCATCCTCAAGACGGTTCCCGCGTTCATGTTCACAGGGTTATGGGTAAAAACCTTCCCGAGTTTCGCCGCCGTGTCCATTTCCTTGAATAGATCCAGATTGTTATTGGAGGCGCAGCCGTCGGTCCCGATCCCGACTCTTATACCCATCCTTATCATCTCTGATATTCTGGCGACACCCGAGGATAACTTCATATTACTTTCAGGCACATGCACCACTCGTACATTTCCCAGTAAAAGGAGTTCAAGTTCATCATCATCCAGGTATATTGAATGGGCGGCGATGAGATTATCCTGCAATAAGCCCAGGTCCCTAAGATATCGCGCGGGTCTTTTGCCTGTCTTTTTAATGACTTCATTCATTTCCTCACGGGTCTCCGAGAGGTGGATCTGAAGGGGGAGTGAATAGTCCATTGACAGGTCCATGGCAGATCTCAGGTTTTCCGCCGAACACGTGACCGGGCTGTGGCAGAAGAGGCCGGGGGTTATAAGTTCGGAGTAATTGAACCACCTGTCTATGAAATCTTTACCCATAATCATGTTCTTATTGGGGTCCGGCACACCGGGGGCGGGATAGTCAATAAGGCCTTGGGCTATAAGGGCGCGCATACCTGATATATGGGTGGCCTTTACAGTCTCGTCCTGGAAAAAGTATCCGTCTATAAAGCTTGTGGTACCGGAAGCGATCATCTCAAGACAGGCCAGCATGCTGCCCCAGTAAACGTTTTCCGGATTAAGATACGAGGCTTCAGCCGGAAAGATCCTTTCTTGCAGCCACTTTTTTAGAGGAAGGTCGTCAGCGTAACCCCTGAATATCGTCATGGCCGCGTGGGAATGTGCGTTGACCAGCCCTGGCATTATGACACAGTTTTCGGCGTTTATTACCTCCGTCTTCTCCGGATAGGGATAATTGCCGCTTGTTGTTATGTCAAGGATGCGGTCTTTCTTAACAAGAACACTGGCGTTGGAGAAAGGGGCCTCTCCATCCACCATGGTTATGAGGGTACCACCCTTTATAATTATATCAGGTTGATAATTGTTGCTATATGAACTATTAATATCTATGTTATCTGTTATGTCCATATGTCATTGTCGCAGGTTAAAAGCTGTTATCTCTTGAGTATTGATCCAAGCAGAGGGTCTAAAACCTTCACAGTTTCCAAAATAGTACTTACTTACAGCGTAAATGTCTACAGTACTTTGTAGAAAAAGCGGGGTCACATCTTAGTTATTAATTATTCGATAAGATAGAGAAAGGAGCAGTAAAAATCCTTATAATCAAGTGGAAGTGTGGACAAGGTAAGATAATCAAGACAGTAATGTTCAATATTGGAGTCGTTTTTTAAAGGATTTCCCTCTTTCTATCTTTCATGGCCTTAGCTGGTAATTAATAATTAGGATGGGACCCTCTTTGACAAATTATTGGATAGTTTGAAGCCGTTCAAGACAATCAAATCCGCTTGACAAGTATGGATGTTCTGGTACGAGGATTCTTTCAGGCGTCGCGGGGAATGATCTTGGACATGCCTGGAATATTACGGAGGTGTTGCGCTGACTTATGGCATTGATCGCGCCATTTAAGGGTTTGACATACAACTTCAGAAAGATAGGTGACGTTTCCAGGGTTGTTGCCCCTCCTTATGACGTTATCTCGGAAAAAGAGCAGGAAGATTATTACCGAACACACCCTAACAACGTGATAAGATTGATCCTGGGGAGGAAAAAGAAGGGGGATTCCGACCTGGATAATCGTTATACCCGTGCGGCTGATTATCTTAGGAGATGGGAATCGGAAGATATACTGGTTCGTTCAGAATACCCATCCATATACCTTACTTCTCATACCTACGATGCCGGGGGTGGCGCTTTAAAGAGCAGATGGGGATTCATTGTCGTCGTACATATAGAAGACAGGGGCTCCGGTGTGGTTTTGCCCCATGAAAGGACCTTCTCAGCGCACAGGGACGACCGTTTAAAACTGATGAGGGCGTGCAGCGCCCAGTTGAGTCAGGTTTTCGGTCTTTACGATGATAACGGGCTGGATATACTGGATACCCTGAAAGAGTCCGCCGGGTTTAGGCCTGAGGTATCATTTGATTTAAGGGACGGCACCGGGCACAAGATGTGGGTTATCAGAGACCCGGAAGTCTTTAAAAAGGTAACCCGTGGGTTTAGGGACAGGTCTATTTTCATAGCGGATGGACATCATCGTTATGAAACAGCAAGGAATTTCCGGAACATCATGAGAACTAGATACGGAAGCGGTATTGCGAACAGGTCCTATGAATACATCATGATGTATCTTACGGATATGAGCGATAAGGGACTTACCATCCTGCCTTCCCATCGCCTGATAAAGAAAAATAATCAGTTCAGCCGTGACCTCTTTTTTGAAAGGGCGAGACAGTGGTTCGAGATAGATGAGTACCCACTTTCAGGGACGGGAAAAGATAATATTTTCAGGGGTGTAAAACGGGTGCTGGAAGAGAAGGGCCTACATGCTTCGGCGATCGGGTTTCATTACCATGGAGGAGACAGATGCTATATACTCACCCTCAAGACGGGGATGATGGATGAGACAGGAAAGGATCTTCATCCCTCGCTCCGGAAACTTGACACGCTTGTTTTATCAAGACTGGTGCTGCAGAAATGCCTGGGCTTCACGAAAGAAGACATGGATAATGAGGGGATTTTTCATTATAACAGTAACATAGAAGATTCAATCTCCTTAGTTAACTCAGGGGTATATGACATGACATTCATGCTTAATCCTACCAGAGTGGAACAGGTCAAAGAAGTGGCCAAAAACTCCCTGATGATGCCCAGAAAATCGACCTATTTTTACCCAAAGGTCTTGACGGGCTTGGTTTTTAATAAGATAGATCCACATGAGACAATCCAGATTCCGTGAAATAGATCTGCTCCCTGATGAGTCTGTTGATGATTTTATGAACGGCCGCTTGAGGCTGATACAGTCAAAAGCGGGGTACCGGTTTTCCATAGATGCGATCCTACTATCAGAATTTGTTACCATCAGGAAGGGTGATACGGTTGTTGATCTGGGAACAGGGTGCGGGGTTATTCCCCTTGTCCTTTTGTTGACCAGGCCTGTAAGATACGCAGTGGGCCTTGAGATTCAGGGGTATCTCGCTGGTCAGTCCGGTCGTAATGCGATGATCAACGGATTCTCGGATAATATGGGGGTGATAAAGGCCGATATTCGACAGCCGCCACTCCGCGCCGGGTCAGCGGACGCAGTTGTGTGTAATCCCCCCTATCGCAAGAAGGAAAGCGGTCGAATAAATCCGGATAAGCAAAGGGCCATCGCCAGACACGAGATACGGGCATCCCTGGAAGATATCCTTAGTGCGGCACGCCATATCCTGCGGGCAAAGGGCAGGTTGGCCATGATTTATCCTGTCGAGCGCTTGGCGGATCTCATATGGAGGATGAAACAACACGGTCTGGAACCAAAGAGGATGAGAGTCATCCACCCTAAAATGGGATCGGAGGCCAAACTCGCCATGATCGAGGCAACCGTGGGTGGGAGGAGCGGGCTGAAGATCCTTCCCCCTCTCCTGGAACAGGGTGATTACTCTATCCGGTGCCAAGCCTGAACTCGATCTTTTTTACCGTGTTTTCTCCCAGTCTGGCGTTTAATCTTTCCATTATTTCAGACTCCATAAACTCCAACTCCTGCAGCCAGATCGGATCCGATACCTTCACCCTTAGACAGCCCTTCCTTATCCAGGAGGGTCTTGCCTGTGCGGCAATTCCGGGCCCGATGGTCTCATCCCATATCTCCCATATCTTGGCGTCAGCAGGATCGAAAGGTAAGGAAGGGCTGTTGAGCAGGCTTGAGATAACGTCTTTTATAGATGTGAAGGAGTCTTTATTATTTGACATCTGTTGGTGAAAACCCCGGAACCTCCTTTTTCCAAGTAATGCCTTGACTAAATAGACACCTTCGATTAAAATAACACAATAATATCAAAATTAAAATAGGGGAATGTCATGACTTGGGACTGGGATAGATTGCAGCAGCAGAGACAAGGGAAACACGGCGCGCCGCCCCAGATGGATGAGATCCTTAACAAGTTTCGACACATTAAGGGGAGATTCCGCGGATCGTGGATTATTGTTATCCTCATACTTGTTTTTGTCTTGGGGTATACAATGGTCTATACGGTAGGCGTTGATGAGGTCGGCGTTATCCAGAGATTCGGAAAATACATAAGGACCACCCAGCCGG
>CAYUYB010000166.1:0-6300 GCA_964449025.1 uncultured Desulfobacteraceae bacterium | reverse complement strand
TTATATTGCTCGCATCAATCCCCAGGGCCTCTGTGAGGTGCCACGCTATCGCCTCTCCTTCCCTGTCGAGGTCGGTGGCGAGCCATACCCCGGAAGCGTTTTGAGCGGCGGATTTCAGTTCCGCGACCGTCCTATTTTTACCTTTGATTATCTGGTAGGTTGGATTGAAATTATTGTCAAGATCAACTCCGGGCACAGGATCCTTCACCCCCTTAGGGTTTTTTTCAGGTAGATCCCTGACATGTCCGACCGATGCCATGACGATATAGTCGGGGCCCAGGTATTTATTTATGGTGCGCGCCTTGGCGGGTGATTCGACTATTACGAGCTGCTTGCCCTTTGGGTCGAAAACCTTATTCGATAGGCCGCGTTTTGTTGTTTTTCCCGATTTTTCCATAAATCCTAACGTACAAACATCTTTCCCGGAAGCTGTCTTATTATCCCTTTAAGCTCCATTCTCGTAAGAATGCTGGAGACCTCCTTTGACTCAAGATTTCCCTGTCTGGATATCTGATCGATATGCATGGGGTAATCTCCCACCAGTTCATATATTGCTTTTTCGGTTTCGTCCATCGAAGGGGTATCGCCCTTTTTAAACGTGTCAATCCTGGGAACCCAGGCATGATTCAGGCCTAGCTCATCCAGTACATCATCCGAATTCTCTATTAATCCTGCCCCTTGTTTGATCAAAAAATGACAGCCAGTGCTTTTGAATGAGTCTATGCTTCCGGGTACCGCAAATACTTCGCGCCCCTGATCAAGGGCCTGGGAGGCTGTGATAAGAGAGCCGCTATTTCTGGTCGCCTCAACAACAACCACTCCTCTGCTAAGGCCGCTTATGATTCGATTACGTATGGGAAAATTAGTCGGCGCCGGCGGAGTGCCCGTTATGAATTCGGAGATCACCGCTCCTTTCTGGGCTATCAGATGATACAAGTCCTTATTGGAGGCCGGATAAATTACATCAATACCGGTACCCAGCACTGCGATGGTAAAACCCTTCCCCGCCATACAACCCCGGTGGGAGGCTGAGTCTATTCCTCTTGCCATGCCGCTTACTATACCCATGCCGCGTCTTGCCAATCCCTGTGCTATCTTTTCAGCCGCCTTCAGGCCGTAATGAGTGGGATTTCTTGACCCTACCATAGCGATAAACGTGGTGTTGACCGGTATGTCTTTGCCTTTCAGGTATAAAACTACCGGCGGATCGTGAATCTCTTTCAGGGCTCTAGGATAGATGGGATCGATATAGGTGATAATTCTGGCGCCATGGCTCTCTGTTCTCCTGAGCTCTTCCTGGGGATCGCCCTCGTATCTTCTATTTAATATATCCAGAGCGACCTCTCTTCTAATACCTTCAACATTCAATAGTTCAGATATTGTGGCCTCAAAGATTTTTTCAGGGTCTCTATACCTGTCTATCAAGTTCCTGCGAGCGATATTTCCCAGGCCCTTGATCATACACAAGGCCAGCCAACCGCATCTTTTATCTGACCAAATAGGCATATTTTCCCATTCAGGTTGCCGAAAAGGCTATGGTGGGAATATAAAGCAAAGCGGATTTTAATAGTCAAGGTTTTTCTTGAGTCCGAAAATCAACACCCAATCACTCTTGCAGTTAATGCCTATTGCGGGAGGGCAGAACTCAAAGCTTTTTCAGGGTCATCATTATTCAGCCGGGCAATTCAACATGCCTGACAAAAAATCGGGCATTTCCTGCCATGTGAGGCCTACGATATAGATCCCCGGTGAAAATGGTTCTATAGCAGATATAACCATGGCGGCTGAGGTATTCGTGTCCGACTCCAGAACCATGATCCTCCCGACCAATCTGTCAGGTAGGATTATCACGTCGCGATTAAATAATTGGAAGGTTTCGGGCCGGGGATCCCGGACTATATTTGCCTCAACGACATCAAAGACGTTTCCTTTTTTTACGCCGTCCTTAAGGCCTAGGTCTATATAGACAATAGAGTTAAGGTCCATAAGCACCCGTTCGCCCTTTGTTGCCACGATATTCGCCACAATTTCACTATCTAAAGACACGGGCACCACACATGGCAGAAAGGATTTATATGGTAAAACTGAATCGTCGATCTTGACAGGCTCGTAGACCTTGATCAATTTTGTCTTAAAGACATTCTTTTTCTCATAAAATTCATCTACGCCCTTCCGGGCAAGACCCAACTGCTCTTCGACTACCAACTTCCCCTTTACAAGAAAGGTGTAACCCAAATCCTTTCCTGTGAAAGGGTGCTTGAGCAGCCGGGACGATCTGCCGATGGAAAATTCATCGCCTATGTTAACATTTTTGCTTTCATCAAAGAGGATATATGCCGTGTCGCCTTCACTCAGCATAATATTGTCATTTCCGGAAGCGAAGAGAGCGCCCCAGGGAACGATCTCTTCAGTCGAAAGGAAACCAATGGCATCCGTGGCAGTAACTCCGGTCAAATCAATGCCTACCATTTCCGGCTCTGGTTCTTCTTTTATTACGGGAAGCTCCTTTTCATCCTCTTTTACTTCAGCGACCTCTATTACCCGTTCTTGTTCGAAAAGGGTAATGACATCGCCAGGCCTGATAAGGTGAGGATTGGTAATAAACTCATTCATCTCCCACAGCTTCGGCCATACGTTGGGATCACCATAATATTCTTCACATATATCCCAGAGTGTATCACCTTCCTGTACCGTGTGCGTGAGTCTTTGAGCATAGATCCCCCCTGGATTAACGAATAGGAATCCGGCCACCAATAGAGACAATACTATGATATATCTCGTTTTCATCTTTTTTCCCTCATTCCGCCACTATTGAACATATATGGATTTTTGATAAAATACAGTTTCCAATAATAATTGTCAAGGAATTTTTATCCCGAATTAGTTGAAATGATTTCATTTTATCCCGTCCCCTGATTCACGATAAATGCGGAAGGTCCCGCCACTACGCTGATGCCATTCTCCAGCCTAATAACATAAAACTCATAGGGCGAGTCCGTTGTATCTAAAATGATCCCCTTAACGCCTTTATAACCCTTTGTCATCTGGATCTCCGTCCCTCTATCAATCATAGTCCTAACTCCGTTGGATTATTTGTCATGATTGACCGGCCCCTTTATTTTGACATGACTCCCCTTGCAATTACCATCTTTTCAACCTCTTTTGTCCCCTCATATATCTCGAGGACTTTAGCAGCCCGGTAGAAGCGTTCGATGTCATAGTCATCAAAATATCCATATCCCCCGTGGAGCTGAAGGGCTTCATCGACTACCTCAACGGCTACACGCGATGCGAAAAATTTGGCCATGGCTGTAAGCATTGGATCCGATCTGCCATGGTCCAAAAGCCACGCTGATTTATATACGCTGTTACGCGCGACCTCGATCTTGGTTGCCATCTCGGCAATCTTAAATCGGATTGCCTGAAATTCACCTATGTTTTTGCCGAACTGTCTCCTGGACTTTACATGTTTGACGGACATATCTAGGGCCCCCTGAGCCAGGCCAATTCCGTGCCCGGCAACATAGGCCCTGGAATAATCGAAAAATTTCATCAACTGCATAAAACCATTGCCCCTGACACCGACAAGATTCTCCTTGGGTACACGTACATCGCTGAAATATAACGAGCAGGTATCAGCCGCACGCATCCCCATCTTTCCGTGCATGGGATCAGCCTGGTATCCCTGCCGGTCAGTCTCAACAATGATAACACTGTGTCGACCGTATCTTGACTCAACATCCGGGTCCGTAAGGCAAAAAACCATTAGAAATTTACCTACAGAGCCGTTACTGATCATGGTTTTCGAACCGTTTATAATATATTCGTTTCCGTTCAGCACTGCCAAAGTTGATGCGGACGCGACATCACTCCCGGCATCAGGTTCCGTAATAGCAAAACCCATTATTGATTCATCTTTAAACAGGGGGGGGAGCCATTTCCTCTTCTGTTCCTCTGTCCCGAAAAGCAGTAATTCCTCAGCCCCGAATGTAACGGCACTAAGTTGCTGGCCGATCCCTGGATCTATCCTGAAAAATTCCTCCAGGACCATGGCTTGTTCCAGAAACCCAAATCCCGGACCACCGTATTCTTCGGGGATGAAGAGGCCAAAAAGACCTAATTCCCGAGCCTTTTTTACAATCTCAGCGGGAAAGGTTTCATTAATATCAAAATCGCGGGCCACATCGGTGAACTCCCCGACAGCGAATTCACGAGCCGCCTTTTTAATGTCTTTTTGCTCCTTGGTCAGTTCAAAATCCATGAGATCTCCGGTTTTACTTGTATTTCATCTGCTAATCCACTGTGTCTGTATATAAACCAGGTACAGCTATAATCGGATAATAGATGATCGAAACATGCTGCTGGTCATACTAAATTAATACATTATTATCAAATATGAATAGATAATACGAGATATTAATAACGATACATTTAGCGAGGCTCCAACTTTTCTAGGGGACATTGAAAAGAGCCAGCTGTGACCCAAGCGCTCCCTCTTTTCTTCTTCCCGAATCTCCTGCAATCTAAAATGACCAAAATCTTTAATCTTGAGATTTTGCTGTATCGATACTATAAAAGATTAAACATATGAGGTTAATCCTCAAGTCAAGGGCCTCTTTGTCTCATCTAATTTGGGAATAATGATAAAAGGATGATTCAACATCCGGACAGTAAATCTCATGGGAAAAGACTTTTACGAAATATTGGGAGTTAAAAGAGACGCCTCTCAGGAAGAAATAAAGAAGGCCTATCGCAAGCTTGCCAGAAAATGGCATCCTGATATCAATCCCGGCAACAAGGAAGCGGAAGGCAGATTCAAGGATATATCCCGTGCCTATGAATGCCTGGGCGACAAAGAGAAAAGAGGATTGTACGATGAATTCGGAGAAGAAGGACTTCATGCGGGCTTTGACCAGGAAAAGGCCAGGC
Source organism: uncultured Desulfobacteraceae bacterium (assembly GCA_964449025.1). GTDB lineage: Bacteria > Desulfobacterota > DSM-4660 > Desulfatiglandales > HGW-15 > CAYUYB01. Next base: position 1,371 of record CAYUYB010000166.1, on the reverse strand, counting down.
AATATAAAGAGTGGGATGCCTACCGGCAGCAGGAGGCATCCGGTCAGGCCTGGGCCGGAAAGGACTTCGGTCGATACCAAAGTTACGAGGATATATTAGGAGACCTTTTCGGCGCTGGCGGAGATAGGGGTGCCTACTTCAGGACTTCAGCTACCTCCATGGGGAGGGATGTGGAACATGACATGACCATTGATCTGATATCGGCGCTTAAAGGTTTCGATACAGATATTGCCATTCAGAGAATGCGGGCCTGTCCTGTATGTATGGGCTCAGGATATGATCCTGATTCACCCATGAAAGCCTGTCCGACCTGTGGAGGATCGGGACGCGTGAACATAGCGGATGGGCCTATCCATTTTACAAAGCCATGCCCGAGCTGTCACGGCCACGGGAAGACCGGAGAACCTTGCCCGCGATGTGCCGGCCAAGGCAACATCCCCGACACTGAAAAGATCAGGGTATCAATCCCCCAAGGGGTTAAAGAAGGGTCAAAGGTACGGGTGGCAGGCAAAGGAGAACCGGGCTTCAATGGCGGCCAGCCAGGCGACCTCTACCTTATTATCCATATAAAACCTCACAATATTCTAAAAAGAGAAGGGGATAATCTCTTTATGGAAATCCCCGTCACCGTTAAGGAAGCCATCGCGGGGGGCGCTATAACGGTCCCGACCATTGACGGTATGGTAAAGGTCAAGGTGCCCCCCAAAAGCCAGAGCGGACAAACCCTAAGGTTAAAAGGAAAAGGAGCGTTCAATCCCAAGACGAAGAAAAGGGGAGATCTTATGGTGAAACTCATAGTCAAGGTTCCCCAGACCGATGACAAGGATATTCTCGATGCGGTGGAAAAGATAAATAGGTTCTACCGGGACGATCCGCGAAGGGATATTAAAATTTATTGAATTGCTTCACCAGGTCCTTGAGGATAGCATCAAACTGTTTCCTCATCTCTATCATGTTTTGTCTCATCCTGAGTATAATCTCCACTCCCGGTATATTTACATCCATGTCCTCCATGAGGATCTTCGCGAGACGTACTTTTTCAATCTCGGCAGCGCAGTATTGTCTTAAATCACATCCCTCCGGGCAGGTGGAACATATTATCTCCTCTCTCTCAAGTTCCTCGATCAGCCTTTCATCAACCTGCATAATTTCCGTAATCTCGGTAATTGTCCAGTATTCTTTTGCCATATAATTACGCTCTCTCTATCTGATTATTTCTGTCCCAGACTCCCTCATTTTTTTTATAGCTTCCTCCCCGCCCTCGGGATTGACCGCACGCGTGCCTTCCAGGATAAGCTTGACCTCGAACCCCTCTTTTCTGGCGTCGATGACTGTTGCCAAAACGCAAACGTCTAAGGCCAATCCGCCGAT
>CAYUYB010000165.1:0-6310 GCA_964449025.1 uncultured Desulfobacteraceae bacterium | reverse complement strand
CTGTGTCTGCATATCCTCATAGCTCAAATCAGGCGGTACAGCCTCTTTTTTCTGCAAGTTCCAGAAAAGCACCTGATGAGATATTGCCCCTTGCTGTTGAGCCGCAACCCAGGCCGTCAATTCTTGTGGATCGATTTCAGCCGGTAAAAACTCCTTATTGATTTTTACTGACGGATTAGCGTCAGGAGATCCGGCCCAGGCGCAAAACACGTCAAGGGCCATGGTCAGCCCGATGCCTAGGGTTTCGGCTATGCTTGCAAGGATGGAGCTTTCACCGGCCCTGTGAATCTGTGCTGTCTGCGCCGTTTCCGCGTCCTTCTTTTCGGAAGTCAGGAGCCGGGCACCCAGGATCGCCATTTCTTCTTTGAGGCTTTCCTTTTCCTCTTTTATCGCATCAAGGCCCTGGCCTGTGTATTCCAGGTATTCAGCCTTGGCATTTGTATCCGGGAAGGTCCAGGCACTTGATGATCCGATATAGAGTTTTTCCCCTTCCTTTTCTGGCCTGTATCCGGCTATCCATGCTTGAGGAAGTCCGGTAAAATGGAGCCCATGTTTATGATCAGCATCAAGTTTATAATGAGCAAGGTTCACGTCCATAAGGTCAATTAAGGGCGGTTCGTCAACATCGGGGCAGGTATCATCAACGCCCAGGAAGAAAAACGGGATTGTATCAAGCGGCTTGCCGTCCATAAGCGGAAAAAGGTCATTTCCGATTTGAATTTGAACATCATTTTCTTTGTCAATCCTGAATACCCGAACGCGGTAAGCAAGATTCTCATTATATGGAGCCAAATCCAAAACCCGATAATGCGTTTCTGTCTTGTGTTCAAACTCGTTTTCAGCGGTCAAATCTGCATCCTCAGTCAAGACAAGGAGAGTAACCTTAACTTCGTTCCCTATCCTCTGAGTTTTCCAGTTGATAATATTTTCAGCCTTATACATGCACATGGACGGCCTGAGATTGAGAATTTCGGCCTCCGCCCTAGTCATACCCTCCGTTGTCTGCTGTGGATAATCAACCAGTATTCCCATGCGCCCGGTTTCGAGTATTTCAATTGCTGTCTGCTGTGCGAACGTGATAAAATTCTTGCCGCTTGTGGTGACATCCTCAAGAAATTCCTTGACGGATTCAGGCACTTCGATTTCAGGCGATTTACGGAAAAGCATCCCCGAAAGAGCCTGGATAGTTCGCCATGTGGCGTTAAAAAACTGAGCACGGCCTTTGTATGCCTTGTATTCTGCGTCTGTTTGATCCGTGAGTTTTGATAGATACCTGATACCGGCATCATGCACGGCCTTTTGACCGGAGGCGGTATCACGGCATTTTCGCCATTGGTCGGACATATTTTTATAATCTGGATGCTGAGTATTTACGGTAGGTTTTGGCATTTGATATCTCCAATTTGATTTACTGAAAAAATCATGCAATACATTTGGGAAAAAGCAAGTTTTTTCTGATAATATTCATAAGTTATTGATGTTATTACAAAAGAAAATTAAGAAAAAGTGAAAAAATATGAAAATAACGCTTGACATTATGATATAATGGTATTATAATATAGGTAAAGAATGAGAGATATTATTAACAATTTAACGGAGGTAGGGAGATGAAATTTTATAGTAAAAAAATAATAAAATTGAGGGATGCAGACATACATCTGCATTATGCCAATAACCGGGGGCGCGGATCGGATAATGTGACTATCACCATTGTTAAACCTGAAACACCACGACCCGCTTATACCTCACTCTATAGAAAGATTAGCGATAAAATTTTAGATCAATATCGCGTGTCAGGTTGGGCAGGAAACGTGAACGTCCCCAATAGCGATATTGAAAAATTTGGAGGATTAAAGGATTAATAAGTCGAAACGCCCTCCGGGGCGTCTGCCGGTGTGACCGGCACTGATGAGACTAACACTTTAACAGGAGGTAGGGAGATGGAAATACTTTTAAATGAAAATGACAGAATATATTTTAATGGGGATATGGCAAATTTCCCAGATTTTGGGGTTATTAAAAAACGCACCGATGATAAATGGGGCATCAATTATGAAATTCATCTTGATGATGGTCGAATATTCCATGTAAGTGCAGTTGCCTTTTCCAAGGAATATAAAGGCCATGGTGGAACAAGGTTTGTAACAGAAAAAGCCTATTATGATTTTAGGAATAAACAAATAGAAGCACTTAAAAAGAAAGTGGGAAAGGCCTAAAATGCCCATCACCCAACACACACATCTAGCCAGGCTCACAGGACTACTGAGGATTATAGCATCTATCTACTGTATGCTGTTTGGCAAGTATCAGACTAGGATAGATGGGATTGTTACGATAATTACTAAATAAAAGGAGTAGGGAAAATGAGTGGGGATTTGAAGATAATATAAATATTTGGGAGGATTAATCATTAACACTTTAACAGGAGAAACAACATGAAAACACTATCAATCCGAATACCGCGTGAGCTATGGCTTGCGCTCCGGCGACTTGAAGAATCAGGACGGATCAAGAGCATAGTCGCGGGGATCAGGGAGGCAATCGCGGAGTTTATAAAACAGGAGGTGAAAAAATGAAAAAACAAAAAACTATATCATGCCCCCATTGCGGGTGGAAATGGACACCGGGTCACATGGCATGGGCGTCTTTTAGGTGTGAGAAGTGTAAAAAATTCGTTGATAAAAAAGACTGGATAAAGAAATGACAGTAATATACGAGCCCAGGGGGAAGGCGCGGGAATATTCCCCCCTTGCACTTAATCTTTACAAAGGCTGTTCGCACGGGTGCGAATATTGTTATGCACCCAGTGCGACATTTGTTCCACGTGGAACATTTATTAAACCGGAACCCAGGAAAAATATTTTAAACCTGGTTGAAAAAGATGCACAAAAAATACAAGGAGATCCCCGGTCAATTCTTTTATGCTTTACCTGTGATCCATACCAACCTATTGAGAAAGACCTGAAATTAACCAGAATGGCACTAAGGACCTTGAATTATTATGGCCTAACCGCACAAGTTTTGACAAAGGGCGGGATGCTTGCGGCGCGGGATTTTGATATTTTAAAGCTGAATAAAAATAATGCCTTTTCTGTGACTCTGACAACAGATAACCCGATAGAGTCATTGAAGTGGGAACCCGGCGCGGCACTCCCGACAGAGCGGATAAGTTCTTTGATTAAAGCCCATGATATGGGAATCAAGACGTGGGTTTCGTTTGAGCCGGTTATAAATCCGGAGGCGGTTTATAGGCTGATTGACCAGGTCAAGGATTTTGTTGATTTAATAAAGGTCGGAAAGCTCAATTACCACCCGCACGCCAGGACAATAAACTGGCCGGAGTTTCGGGAAAAAGTGATAAGACAATTGAAGGGCCTGGGGAAGGATTTTTATATTAAAAAGGATTTACTTGCGGCTAAATAAACCAGCCCAATAAACCGTTCCGGATTTACCTTGCCCGACTGCGACCTTGATTGCAAGTTTTTCTAAAGTCCAGTCGGGCATTAATTTCTTAAGCGCAAATCTTAAATATTTTGGATATTGATAATAAATAGCAGCCTTTAACGTCCTTGAAGTGCCATCCCATTTACATTTTTCTAAAAGAATCTTAGGAAGTTTTCCCCTTATCTTTGCTTCAAATCTTAAAGCACCATCAGTACAAACTAAACCTATTATGTTTTTTTCCGCTTTCTCAGAGATTATTAAAAGTGCTTCATAAGGGGAACCATAAGGGTCAATATCGAAAATATCATGCTTAAATAATTCCTGTTGTTTTAGCCATTTAACCGCATCTCCTTCACTTATTGAATAATCCGGGAATCTTGACCATACTTTCTTAAACATAAGTCCATGGCCGCCGTAAATATCAAGAATAGATTGCGGATTATCCATTTGTTGTATCAGCCATTCTCTTATTTTTATTTTTACAAACGGATTTGAATTATTATGTTTTTTACCGGTAAAAGTTTTACCACTTATACCCGCACTTTGGGCACTCATTTTCTCTTACATCTCCCCTTGGTTCACTCTCGTCTTCGGTTATTTCAGCATCTGATAACCAGCCTTCAGGCAAATCAATGCCCCAATCATCAATGGGCAGCGTATCCCAGTCATTTGCCAGTATGTCAAAGTCCCATTGTCCAAACTGAGAGTTATCTTTAATTACAAATTCGCGCTTCTGTTCATCTGTGAGCCCTATCACGATCTTGGCAATACATTCCTTTGCCTTGATCTTTTTAAGCGCCTTATATCGCATATTACCGCCCAGGATCATCATATTTTCATCAACTACAATTTCCCTGATTTCCATCATATCCGGGAACTCCTGAAGAGATTTTATAAGTTTATCCATATCCGCACCTACAATCTGTCTCGGATTATTTGGATTCTGCTTGATTTCAGATAACTTTACTTTCTTGATTTCTGTTTTCATTTTATATCCCCGCCATTCCCACCTTGACCATGGGCCTGATTATCGGCATTTCATAGGCTACAAAATAACTGAATGCATCGTTCATGTGATCGAATCCGGTCTTCTTGTCAGGTTCGCCGTTTTCGTCATACGCCTGCTGTTCAAGACATCGGGCAATAGTGGGGCATTCCTTGTCATTTACCTTGACTTTGCCGATTTCAAACGCTTTATTTGTGGCAAGCACCCTGTCTTTAACAGCCGGGTTTGTGGAGTTCATTCTCACAACAAATCCGGCATTTTGAAGCAGGGCAATATCAGTTTTGGAAGCGTCAACTGACTTTCGGCTGCCTCCGCTGACATCGGGATAAATAATTATCCTATGCCCTTTATCCTGCCATTTATCTTTGATAACTCTGATCATATCCGGCGTATCAAACAGGTCTTTAAGCTCTGCCACGGCATGAAACCCGTCTTTTCTCTGTACAAATATCGCGGAGGCCATTTTCTGAACGTTAAAATCTTGGCCTATGAAAAGCGGTTCTTTTTCCCTGATTGTCTCACGTGAAACACATCTTTGACGGTCATAATTGCGGTATACGGTCCCGGATGTAAGGTTTACAAACTGGCCTTTGATGTATGCTTCAATTAATTCAGTTGGATAGGATTCTATGAGAGTAGGGATATAATCTTCAGGTAGGTTTAATTCATTTTCGTATGTTGAAGCCTGAATGAACTCATAATTTTGTTTCAATCTTGGGTCTTCTGAAGGAAGCTGAACGAATTTCTTATGACAAAACCGGAATCCTTCAGGAGTAGTGGTAACATCAATTCCATTTTTAAGGTCCTTGCCCTTATATCGCATCCGGGCAATGATTTTTTGCCAGGCCTGTTCAGCTTTGTTTATCGGCAAGGTGTCAAGCTCATCTACCAGGGCATGACCGATTTTAAAGCCTATGATATTAGCCGGTTTGTCAAGAGAGCGGCATATCGTGACACCCCGAAAAATGCGGCCATTATAGACATGGACCTCATGATTTCCTTGTTTGATTTCAACGCTGAGCCCGAATTTGAAGGCGACTTCCTCTATTGTGGGATAGAAAATGTCCCGGATCATGGGATACGTGGGACTGAAATAACCTTGATTGATTTTCGGATGCTCCCAAAAATGCTGACACATACTCATACTTCCAACAGTTGTTTTTCCTGTGCCATATCCCGCGCAAAATAGGCGGAACTTCTGAGGCATGGGAAGGAAGCGGCCCTGGGGCCTATTGGCTATTACTTTGATTTGCATTTGACAAAAGCCAATGATTATATTTTTTAGGGAAGATATGATCAATTTGCCAATCATCTTCTAGCCGTGTCCCAGAATAAGCACAGCGGCCATTATATTTATTATATATTTCTTCTCTATTTGGTTTCATTTTCCTCTTTCGGTTTCGAAAAGTCCTGGACCTGGATTGTCACGGATACCGGCCTTGCTTCCTCGGGGCCATTTTCTGAAATCGGATTATCAGTCATGCCAAGGAAGTTTTTAGCCATAAATATCCAGACAGCGGCGTTCTTTTCGGCTAATCTGAAACCCGATCTTCTCAGACTTATAAGTCCATTTGCCCTTTTTTCTTTAAAAATGGTAGCAAAAGTCTTGTCATATGTTCTCTTACACCATCGCTCTAAACCGCTTTTTGTGACATTGAAAAACTGCATCATTTCACATTCTGTGCATTGAAGTCCGCAAAGGCCCTCAAATGCCCTTTGGTCAAGCTCAATAGGTGGGCGACCCATGCGTTTTTTGGTAGGTTTTTTCCTCTTGGTCATGCAAAAAGCGTAAAATACATATCGGGAATGTCAAGGTTTCCTCACCCTGGCAAGTAATCGACTGAAAGATCCCGTCCTGTG